>JAFVSI010000040.1 GCA_017503865.1 Clostridia bacterium
CAACCTTTCCCAAAACGCTTTTTCGGCATCACTTGTTGCCTTTTTGTTTTTGGGGGTAGGTTGTCGCTCCGAGGTCTTGTCAGTCTTTTCAAATATTTCGTCCACAAGTTCGTGAGCCTTATCGGCGTTAATAATGCCATCTCCAAGTGCGTAAATAACTATCGCAAATGCGCCCGAAAGAAGTATCTCGGTTGCCTCGCAAGAAAAATACTTGGGAAGCACAAGGCTTAGCAAAACCCAACAAACGGCAGAAATGCCGAATGCGATAAGGATAAGCACCTTGTTTGCGGATTTGCGGATTTTTTCGTTCTTGATTTTGGCGGTCAGTTTCTTGATAGGCTTCTTGATGAGGGCAACCATACCTATCGTGAACGCTACTATCGAACTCATTGTTATCACCATATATACGGCGTAATTACTCGCAAGATAGTTGAAAATGCGATTAATCACTTCCATCATAGTCGTTTACCGCCTTACTCGTCGAATTGTGCAATCTGCTTACGCAGGGCGTTTAAGTGAGCCTCGTACTCTGCCTTTACGATAGAGGTTTCAGTCTCGATAACTTGGGTGGCGAAATCGGACTTCTTCTTCTCACTTGCCTCCATCATCGCTTGTCGCTCGGCGTTGAATTCGGCTTGAAGTTTGGCGATATCTTCGTTAAGTCTTGCAGTGCGGGCGTTGAGAGCCTCGGTGCGAGAACGGTCGATTTCTGCATTGTTGGGGGCGACCTTCTCTCTTATAGCCTTGTCCTTGGCGGTGGAGATTGCTCTTTCCATCTCGCTGGCGATGGATTGCAGAGCGACTTCAAGGTGTTGCTTTATTGCCATAGTATCCTCTCCTTTTCTGTATTTCATAATAATATCATACTACTTATTGTGCGATTTGTCAAGGGGGTTACGGAAAAAATTTAAAATATTTTTGCTTTTTCTTTGCCCCCTATAAACGAGCATTGTTATTCGACCAATTCCCAACCGCTTGGGTAGATGGAGGGTGTCCAAACATTCGCCTCGATAAGCGACTTGTAGAGTTGCCCATCCCACCAACCGCATTCGTCTTTCGCAAACGCAGTACCCGTGGTAATGTCATCGGGGATAATGCGATACCCCTCTTTGTACTCGATATCTTCCCAAAGCGTCGGGGAGTTATCGGGTGAGTTTTCTGCGGTGTCGTAGAGGTCAACCGCCGCCCTTTTGATTGTGCCGTTGTGGTTTATGCGAGTTCCCGACTTTACAAGTGCGCCCTTGCTCTTGAGCGTCGGGTAAATATTTACCGCCACGGACGCTTGTGCGTCGGTAGCACTTTCACGCATTTTTACGATAGCCTCAAGAAAGGCTTCGGCTTCTTTTCGTGTCATAGTAATTCTCCTTGTTCTTTTATACGCATTTTGTGTTTAATGGTAGGTTAATCGTCATCTCCGATGTATACACTTGTATCTTCCGATGTAACCAAAGTAAATGACACCCCATTCCAAAATACATAAATCACAGGCTTGTCGGTTGTTACATAGATGGCATTATATGAAGTGCCTACATTAATAATGCCACCGCTGACGACATTATTAAGTGTAATGTTAGACAAATCTTCTCTATAACTCTCGTCGTGATATATATATTCACCATTTTCGTATGATGTATATGTAGCGTATCTTATGTTTGCGGCAAACGAACTAATAGTAATAGTGCAAGTAGGAACGTCGCCACTTCCACCACCGCCACCTCCACTTTCGGGAAGGTTGTTTATAGTGTCAAGAATGTCTTGTAAATCAGTATTGTTTGCTTGAAGTTCCGAATTATAGGACATTAAATCACACCCTCTATCATAGATTTGAGTTCGTCGGCACTAATATCTCGCTCGGCGTAAGCACCGCATCTTTCAACCCTTGCGGATACAAGTGCCTCAACCGTCGCACGGTATTGATCGGGAACATCTTCGAGTGACATTTTGCCACGATAGACTTTGCTCGCGTACGGGCGGTGAATATTGTCACCTACTGTGGCGAGGAACTCGCTTTCGGTCAGTTCCTCAAAACCTTTTTCGTTATTTGCAGAAATATAATATCTTTTCATTAAAGAGTTCCTTTCACTTGTTCAAATTATCCGAAAATTGTTGCAACGGAGTCTGTTATTTTAAAAGACCATCGAACAACGCCGCTTGCCGTGTTTTCGCGTCTTTCTTCGAGTGTCGCCCCACTACAAACCCAATCATATGTGTCGGCTGTATCTACCCATATGTTCGTCCCTTTAATAACGTGATTTATCTCAAAACCGCTACCAGCACCAAGATTATTATCAACAACTTGGAGTATGATTTCACCATTTGGTGATGTATTTGCAAAATGTACACTTATCCAATCGCCACCGTTATCAAAATCGACCGAAGAAAATTCATAACTCGCACCACCGCCACCGCCCCCCGAAGCCTTGCCTTCAAGAGCCGACTTGATTTGTGCGATTAAGGTGTCTTGTGCCGATATCTCGGTGGCGAGCGAAAATGTACCCGTGATGGTTTGTCCATTCGCCCCGTGCGCCGTAACACCCGACATAAGGTCGGAGGGCGACACCGTATCATTCGTTAAATCTATGACAGTTTTTCCGCCATAGACGACTTTATTTACCGCCATAGTTTATCTCCTTTAGCCGATAGTTACAGTAACGCCACCTGCGGAGTTGTTGCTCTCAACATACGGGATAGGCTTAACCGTTACCGAGGTGAGGCAAGTGTAACCCGCATCGGGAACGATTACTTGCTCGACCGTGCTTGGGGTTACGGTTTTTTCTTGTCGCTTTTCGCCCTCGGTGGTACTCATATTACCCGTCACGCCGAGAATGGTTACACCTTCTCTTATGTTTGAGGGGATAAGTTTAGCCTTTTCGGTGTCGGAAATCGTAACCTCACCCGAACCATCGTGATATCCTTGCGGAACTGTATAAGCACCGTCCTTGGTGGATATAGTGCCTTGTACCGCACCATTGTTGGGCATTGTACCCGTGAGTTTAGAGCCTCTCGCATATGCGGTTTTTCCTATAAGAATTTCCGCTACCGCAACGGTTGCGTCTTGGGAGTTTACATCAAACTCGCAAGTTCCAACAATTGGCTCACCGTCTTTTCCGTGGGCGGTCACGCCTTTAAGAAGGTTATCGTCTGTAACGGTGTCTGCGGTTAAGTCGATAAGGGTTTGTCCACCATAAATAACTTTTGAAACTGCCATAGTATTTCCTCTTTCTATCCTATTGTTACGGTCGTGCCGTTGGTACTGTTTGTTACCTCTGCGTAAGGTATCTCTTTAATTAAAAGGTTTTTGGTCATTAACTTGTTCGCCGTTAAAAGCGTTTGAGCCTCGACCGTAGGGGTTATCTCGTATTCGCCGTTGTATTCATCGGGGGTGGTATCACTACCGATGTAACCCCATTCTATATCCGCACCCTTGGTGAATGCTCCCGTTCCTTGATTGGTCAAAAACTCGCCTGTGTACTTTTCATAAAGACCGATTACACCGTCGCTCTTGCGGTAGCAAGGAATGTACTCTCGCACAACCTCGTTACCTTGGGAACATCTTGCACCAAAGAAAGTGTATTGCCTCATAGAGGATATGGAATTCGTGTATGTGGCGAAGTAACCAAAAATAGCCACAGGTGAAACCTGTTGGGTGAGTGTTGCGGATATATTGCCACCGCCCTTGCGAATGCCGTTCTCGTCAAATACATTGACAAGTCGGCTATTGAGGAAGTTAGTCTGCAAACGATATTTTGTATTAATGCTTAACGGACAAGATATAGTGTAGCCACCGTTGAAACCATAGTAGATACTGTTTGCGGACAGGGGATACACGCAATAAAATCTCGTTGTGCCACTATCCAACCGAGAACCCATAGGAACTCGGTCAAGCAATGTGGGGAATGAAGCAACTAACTCCACACCGCAAGTGTTGTCGGCAATAAAGTCAGTAAGAAAATATGATTTCGCATCGGAGGTGATGTACTCAACTCGCTGATATTCGCTTGTGTTATCAGGCTTGGTTGCCCCACCGCTTCCTGTTGCCGTGACGATAATATCCCTATCGACATACTTCCCTGCCGTGGGGAGACGAACCGAAGAACCGCCCTCAACGGTTATATTGAATTCGCTCATACTGTTGTCACCTCGCCGTTATACTTGGGGAGGGCAGATATGACCGCATTGACCATCTCGGTCTTGTCGGCTTCGGTGTAGTAGTCTTTGCCCTTTATCGGGGTGTAACCGTCTGCACCATCTTCCCCCTTCTCGCCTTGTATTCCTTGAATACCCTGCTCTCCACGGTCTCCTTTATCACCTTTAGCACCCTGCAAACCCTGTTTACCTTGGATGCCCTGCTCACCCTTATCACCCTTTTCGCCCTTTTCACCTCGTTGACCTTGCTCTCCCTTTTCGCCACGAAGTCCTTGAATTCCTTGGACACCTTGTTCGCCTCGGTCACCCTTGTCGCCTTTTTGCCCTTTGAGGGAAGCGAGCCACTCTTGTTCTGTGCCAACAAATCCGTTCTCTTTGGCGATTTCGTATGCCGACTTTCCGTCTTTTCCGTTAATCAGCACACCACCGCCCATTGAAGCGTTGAATGGTTCTTCCTTTGAGAAATTACTGTTAGACGAAAATCCGCCCGTAAAATTAGCGGTGAATTTCATCAAATTACCTCCTTGTTGATCACATCGGCAATATGAGCGTATATCTTTTCAGAAGGTATAACTTCTCCGTCGGTTGTTTTCACTTTGATTTGGATAGCGACGAGTTTATCTTCCTCAAATTCCAGCGTTTCCTCTTGTGTAAGTTTTACCGCAAGTAAGTAATCGCTTATCGTGATATCCTCCGTGTGCTTTTCCAAAACTACAGTGTCATTTTGCTCATAGCTGATGATGACCTTTTCTATGGCTTCGGCAGGGAACGGCATTGTGAACTCATTGGTAGGCGTAGAACCTTGGAAAATCGTCTGTTCCATTTTTGTTCTCCTTTAAAACATTCCAAGCTCAAACTTGGCTTGCGATTTGCAGTTTTCGGCATAGTAATCGTAATCCGCAAACTCTTGGGGTTTCTTATCTCTTTGGCGGAGAATTGCGAGTTCCGCATTGAGCGAATACTTTTCACGAATGAGTTGCTCCACCCTCGACTCGTATTTGAGCCGATTTTGCTTCGCCTTTTCTTCGGCGGTATAGGGTATGTACACTTGGATATCTTCGTATTCGTCCCAAGCCTCTTTCGCTTCGACTTCGGGAATATCCACTACCCACTTTATATCCTTTCCGCCGTTGGGGTAAGTCGCCGTGGTTACATAATGCCCAATTTCGGGTGCGCCATGTACCTTAGGGTGATGCGCCACTAACAACTTATCGGGTAAGAGTCGCCCACCTTCCGCAGCATAATAGTATAATTCTTGCGTTTTATCTTCGTTAAATACTCTCATTTTGCACCTCTATTAAGATACTCTTTTCCACATATAAACTGCCAAGTATGGGGGCATATTGTTATGAGCTTCGCCGCCGCCCGTCCACGTTGCATAAAATTTATTATTTTCTGACTCCGTGGTGCTTCCTGTGTTCGGTGCAATCGCGGCTTTGTTCCAGCCTGATGTTGACGGGTTTTGTGTCCAATACAATACCTGTCCGCTTGCCTCAATAGAGTCGTGTCCGTGGGCTGGCATCGTGTCAATTGTAAGCGTGACATTTGCTTCACCGCCTGTGTTTCCTGCTGAATAACTATCATCTGCACCGAGAAGAAACCTACCTTGTATACTTGCCCAAGTACCACCGAAAAGTGAGGCTGGCGAAACGCTTGAAGTTGACATATAAATCGAGCCAACGGGGTATGCCGAAAGTGACACTGAGCCGTGGGCGCTGTCATTCACTTTCGCAAGAGCCTCACTCGACTCCGCCCTTGCATTTCTCGCTTCCTCTTGTGCATAGGCACTTGCCTCGATAGGCGCATTTATTGCCTCGGCATCAACGATATCGCCATTCGCATATCGTACTCCACCGTTGATAGAGCCTAATGAAATTTCTTGTGGTTTGAAATTCGCCATCTTTGTTTACCTCAAACTTCTTGGAGCGTGAGTTCTTGCCACACCGCCCCGTCGTAATATATGTTAGTACCTACCACTTTGAAAAGTTTTGCTTCTCCATTATTGTAAGCGGAAATAGGTTCGTTATATCCGTTCGCACCCATTATGTACGGAATTACGACATCTCCTTCTACAAATGCCATAGGTATTGTATCTTGCGTGTAAACCCTATCTACACAATCTTCTGGAATACTTTCGTTTCCCACATCTAAAGTCTCTGTAACACTCAAAGAAAATTTTGGTATCAAAGCGGTTCGCCTTTCGGAAATATTCCAAGTATCAACTGTGTAATCAATGAGTATGTCAAACGGGAATACTTGGTCACGAGTAATTTTAAACTCTATGCATGTAGCATCATCGGTGTCGTATGTTATGTCACCTTCGGATATTTCAAACTTGGTTTGTTTGGTGCTTAAACGCAAATCTCCGATATCATCATAATACTCTCCGATTGAGCATTTGATTACGGCGGTTTCTTTTCCGTTTTTGTAGTCCGAAAGTATGCTTTGTGCTAAATGTTGCGTGAGGCTTCCTTCCAAAAACTTTGAACCATTTTGTATTAACTCGTTCGAAGATAGAGTAATATTCTTTTGAGAATTGTCGCCGTACACTACTGTGTTCGTTTCAAGATCAACTTGTATAGTATTTCCATATACTATTAGTTGTATTTCTTTGACAGAGTACGTAGTGCGTGTACCTGTCATCGGTATCCTTGGATAATCCGATGTATTGACTGCATCGTTTCCTTTCATACTATCTGTGGTAAATCTTGTCAAAGCCTTGAAGTTGACCACAACCATCCCGTTTTCAATCCTTGCATTTGCATACGAGGTGTTCGTTACTCCTTGAACACTCGCCCTTAATACTTGTGATAGTTCGGACATACCTATTTCCTCTATTGTGGTTATAGGCATATCTGGTATTTCTAACAAGATGTTTTCTTCAATAGTTTGTTCTCCGGCAACTATTGTAGACAATTGTGCGTCCTTATTAAAATTTTCACCACTTGAGGGCATATAGACTTGCGAAGTAATTACTTGTGTGGTTCTATCACCGTAATATTTTAACTCTACAATGTCTCCTTCTTCCCTATAAAGTTTTTCAACATAACCATTTTTTACTTGTTGGGGCATTTCTATTGTTCCTACATAATAACCCGCACTATCTTGTTGATATGCACAAGCATAGTAGTATGCAACATTACTGGCTTGCACTCTTTCCCAATCGTGGTTGATAGAATTGGTTTCGGTTACGCTTGTTTGTGGTGATAAGATGGTATTTCTTAACACTGGGGAACTGTGTTGGTCACTCGGATAAACCAAATAGTTTTCAAGAGAGACCTTGGTTATTTTATTATCCAAGACTTTATTATTTTCGGATATATTATATATATTTTTACTCGGAATTAAAATCGCCATATTTAGTCCTCTTATCTACAAACCGTTTGACCGATATTATTCTTGTGTATGTGTAAGCGACAAACTTGGCAGAGTTTATCCCATTGCGCCCATAGAGACCCGCTTTCAAGCAGAGGGTATGGTATCGCAATTCGCTCTAATTGCCACCTTGTTCCCTCATCAAGAGAACTAAATGAGAGCATTTCATACTTGTCGGGTGTGAGTTTGTGAAGCACCTTGTATAAGTCCGCCATTGTATGGAATACTTTGTGCGGGTTTCGTGGGTCATAGTTTATCCTCTCGACTTGGATATCTTGCCACTCCTCAAGGTCATCTTTGAGGCTCACGCTAACCTCTCGGTTGTTGTTATCGTAGTTCCACTTGTCGCTATAAAAACTGCCCACAAGTTCACTCTTTTTGCTCAACGTGTCCGTCAAATATATCTCTATTAGAATTCCCGACACAAGCGAGCCGTTGTTGGCATAGCCGAGAAACCGCTTATTTTTGTCTATAAACGCCATTTGTCCCGCATTGGATATAACACCATAACTCGGCAACTTAATGTCGCTACGGTCGATTATTTTGCGGTCTAACGAAAGAAGGTTGGAATAGTCAAACTTGTTCTCGTTGTCTATGTTCGCCCCAAGCGTGGCAGAACCTAACAAACTGCTTCCAAGCACGAAGGGGTTCGGGTTATCGCCACCGCCTATGTACATTTTTGCCGTTAAGGTTATCATCGTTTACCCCCATATCGCATAAAGGGTTGTGTCGGAAGCGATAAAATATGCGTCGTTGTTGACATATGTGAAACCGCTTCCATCGGGGTGGGTGTTCCATTTATTGAAAAAGTACATACCGTCGAGGGTGGTATTGGTAATATTATGGGTGTTGCCGTCGCCATATGTGTCTACATATGTAGCCGCCTCACCGATGATTTCGGTGATGTTTTGCGGAACCTCCACACTTACAGAGGAGGCGTATTGCCATTGCACCGTATAAGGAATGTTGAAATCATATGTTAGAGTATGAGTTTCTACGTCATTGTTTGTTCCTATGAGTTCCACGGTGTAATTTTTCACGCCGAGGATCTCAAGGTTTCGTTGGTGTATTGACGGCATTTCGGGTGGTGCGAAATACATTCGGTGGGATACTCGCTTGTCAAGTACAATATCATACATACTCACCGTAAACTCATTCTTGCTTCGTAAAAGGAGCATAAGTTTGCGGTAGTCCTCTATGTGCATATAATTGTACTTTATAGTAAGGCGAGGAGTAAGAAATGTCGCATAACTGTCGAGATTGCCCATAGAACCATCGGCGGCTCTCACGGGTTCAGTCACATACGATTTAGTCTCGATATACGAATACTCAAAGTAGCCGTGAATTTCGTTGCCGTCTATTTCTACTCGGTCAAGTCTCCTCGTCTTGTAGTATTCTTGCAAATAAAGAGGGAGACGGCTCGCTTGCTCCTCAATAGAACGATATGTTTTTATCGGTGTAGTGTATGCCATATTCTCCCTCTTTTCTTATCTTTTTGCCGTAACATCATATCCGTTTCGGCGGTATATATCTCTTGATGCCGTGAAAAATCTTTGTCCGTCAATATTGACGTATATCGGTCTGTCATCACGAAGGTCAACGCTTGATAATCCGACAAGAATTCCCCTTGCAACTGCGCTCTCAAGTTGCTCCATATTCATAACGCCGCTTTGTCCACCGCCCATATTCGTGACGAGTTCAGCACCCGCTTCGCCCGCTACGAATAACGAGCCTTTATCGGGAAGTCCTCCGTCGGCAAATTCCACTACTTGTGTAAGAGTAGAATACGCAAATAAGGCACCGCCTGTGATAGCCGCCGCTATGGAAAGAGCCTTTGCCATATTGTGTGTGGAGGCTAAAGCAATACTGAATGCGGTTACGGCGGTAGTTAATGCCACTATTATTCCTATTGCTCTTTGCAATGAGGACATATCATCCCAAGCAGAAATAAACGCTATAACTCCCATCGAAAGGACTGAGAACGCCGCAAAAACCCAAAAAACATTGCCTCCCATTGCTTTCAACTCTTGCGATATTCTTGGAATAATTTTTCCTAAACCTTTAGTGACTTCTGTGGCTGTAAGCACACCATCTTTAAACGTAATAAAGTGTTTTGTTATACCTGTGACAACTTTTAATGCAAGGAGTCCAACAAGAGTGTATGCAATGGTTTTTATGTTTTTAGATATTTCTTCCCATCTATCCACATTAAAGAAACCATTTTCGTCAAACAATCCCGAAGCAGTCTTTAATGCCTCAGCAATTTCAGTTGCCTCCATACTTGCGTCGGAAAGAATACTACTGTACTGAGAAAGTGCCTCGAGGAGTTTTTCGTCCAAGCCGATATTGTCATCAGCATTCGTGTTAAGGGCATTAAACTTGTCAAACCCTAACAGTTTGCCCTTCAACTCGTCGGTCGCTTTACCCGCCGCTAACGCACCGTCGGTGGTGGCTTGGAAAGGATCGCCAAAGTGTTGTATAGCACCCGTGTTCTCGGCAACCGCTTTGAGCGTATCTGCCAAGAATATCAAGAAGCCGTTAAGGTATTGCATTACTTTTGCTTGGGTTAATGCGTGTGTAATAAGAACACCGCTATATTGCAATATCTCTTGGAATGACTCGGCGGCAACACGGCTTTGGTTGGCAAAACTCTCCATAGTTTTTCGGAGGTCGCCTACCGTACCACTTGCTTCCATCTGTTGGAATATCGCATAAATAGACAAAAGTTGCTTTTCTGTACGGGAGAGTTGACGCATTGTTTTCGTTCCACCAAGAGATTGGTAGAGTTGGAACAATGTATTCTCCGTAATATCAAATCCCGAAACAGAACGGATTGGGCGAACTTGTCCAGCAAGTGCCGCTTGGAACTTTGTCATCGCTTGTGCGAAGGTTTGGTTGTAAAGCGAGGCGTAGTCGAGAGCTATTTGGGTGACACCCTCGGAAAGCCTATATGCAGTTTCATCGGAAATTTGACCGAGAGAACCGAGCATATTCTTGAAGGTCGCTTGGGCGTTCATAAGGGTTTTCTCGCTTACACCGTATGCCTCGTTCATCTTATTGACAAATGCGGTTGCGGTGTCGAGGTTTTTGCCCATTGCGGTTTCCCAAAGGTTAAGGGTTTCGGTAAAATCCGCACCTTGTTGTGCAATATATCCGAATGTTCTACCCAACTTTCGGGCAATATGCACCATAGCCGTCAATTTGAAAGCATTAAATAAGCCTTTGTGAGAGTAATTACCCTTAGCCGTTTCACCGCCGAAAATCTCGGTGGTCTTATTCCCCAACTTGTCTATTTCGACAGTTGTTTTCTTCAAGACCTTGTTGTGCTTATCAAATTGGGTGGTAACAGTTTTCATCTCACCGCCGACTTTTGAAACTTGCCTTGTCATAGCGGTGTACTTGTTACCGAGTTTGTCGACCATAGTTATGGTTTCGGTATATGATTTGTCCTTCGGCTTACGCTCACCCGACCCCGTTCCTTTGCCAAGTTTATTGGTTATGTTATTTATGTCGGATAACTTATTATATAAGCCATCTAATGCTTGGGTGAGTTGATTGATCCGAGCGGTGGTATTTTGTTCAATAACGGATATGTCAATTTGAAGTTTATCTATTTGAGTTCCGTCATCCATATCGTATACCCCCATCTTTCATCGTTTTGAGAATTTGTTTAAGTATTGTACCAATCGCATCCGTTCGTATTGCTTCTGCTCCTCGGTCAAAACCCTTTCGGTGGTTTCTTGGTAGGGGCATTGCGGATATTTCGGTATTTGATTGGGAGTTGATTTATCTGCTAAGCGTGCGACGAGAATTGTGGAAGCAAGTGCTTGTTTTACATAAGAACCCACTAACCACGCCTCTTGCACACGGCGTTGTTGTCTAAGTTTATCGGCTTCAAAATATATTTGTATAGTTTTGGGAGTTTGTTTCCAAAATTTATCCTCGTCCAAACCAATCATAAGGCTCGGCTTTAGATACTCTTGTCTAACCCACTCCCTAATACTACCATAATATTCAACGCCTTTTTGGTTTTCCGCAGACGTTTGCGAGATAGGATTTACTCCTCGCTCTCGGTATTCTGCGTGATTGCTTGAAAAAAATCGCTATTTGTTATAGCCTCGATGAGAGGTACAAATGCCTCGATTTTTCCGCCATTTTTTATATGCTCCTCAATTTCGGCACTCGCCTTGGATAAAGAAAGTCCCATATGGAACGCCACGGCGGTGCGGATATTTGAGAAAGTCTTTTTAGAAATGGTGTTGATATCAAACCCTAAGTCCTCAAGCTCACATATTGCCTCGAAGTCGATGGGTTTGATGTTTACGTTCTTGCCATTAATAACAGTATTCATTGTTCAGGTATGCTCCTTTTTGAATAATTTATATGGTGGTGTAGGTGGGGTCGGTGTCCCAAACGGGTTCGCCAACAGGGGTGAAATAAAGGGAAACGTCGATAACAGAGTTGGTGCTTGCTGCGGGCATTCCAATGTCGGAAGGCTCTACAGAAAGGAAGCAACTCTTGTTAAGACCCTCGATATCAATGCAAAGCCACATTGCCTTGCCATCGGCTTTTGCGGTTTCCCAAGCAGACATAATTCCACTTTCGCCTTGATAAAGGTCGAAAAGGTCTTGAGAAAATCTTGCGGTAAAAGTGAGGGTATCAAGGGTTTTAAGACCTTGAACTCCCGTGGTATACTCAAGATTATCCATAGAGGTGGTGTCGAGCATATCGGGGGTAGGGTTCATTTCGGGAATTTCAGTTACCATCGGGATTTTGGTGTAACCCGTAGTGGGGCGAGTTCCCGTAGTCATCTCTACCGCATACGATACCTTCGCACCAATAGAAGTAATCGGTATTGCCATTTCTTTTTCTCCTTTAGTTTATTTTTTGGTAATCGTGATTGATATAAAAATCGTAACGGACGGGCGAGAAATAGGTGGTCGAGCCTTGTTCGGTGGGCATTGCAGGAGTCCCCCCCACTCTCCTCATCAGTTTGATATTCTTGTTCCAAACGATGGCTTTCGACTTGGGGAACAGTTCCTTGACTTTTTGTGCGAAGATCAATGAGGCTTCCCTCGCTGTGTATCTCACACCGCCGATTGTCATTTGCTGACAGTAGCAGGTGATTTGGACGGGGACATAGCTTATTAATTCTCCGTCAAAAGTGTCAAACTGTTCTGCATCGCTATCGTCAATCGCTTGAACGAAAATATAAGGTGGTTTAAGAGTGGCATCCTCATCGTAAGCATAATCCACTTTAACCTTTTTTGTGATTTCATTATCCTTTGCGAAAGCCTCGGATATGTATGCGATTATGTCATCGGTAAATGCTTTCACTCTTTAGCCACCTCTCGGATTATTTTTGCGGCGTTATCCCGCAACCATCGTGCCGTAGTCCACATTTGTGCTTTTGCGGTGATACCATTCCACTTTGGAAAAGAAGCGTCGAATTCGTGGGCGTATGAATATGTCCATCCGTCAACGGTTATATCTTGACCTAACCTTGTGGAGTAGAAAGATATATCTTGAGTGGGCAGATTACCCTCATAAGAGCCTCTACCTCGCTCACCCGTTCCGTACTCAAGGTAGGCGATTTGTTCACCGCTCGCAATTATCGAGCCGTTCCCGTTTCCATCTATACTGTAAGTTACGGATATGGAATTATCGCCGTACAAATCTTTCGCATAAGCCATACCTGCCTCGCATAGTCTCCTTAGTACGACTTCTACACGATTTTGGTGTGACGAACACTCTTGGACTTTCTTCTTGAAGCGTTTTAGACCATTGAGGTCTGCGACTTTGTCAGCCATATTAAACCCTCGGTATCACACTGTCTATTTCGATAGTGATTGCTCGATATCCTATGTTCACGGCGGTGATTATCGCATTCGCACCATCGCCGTTTTCATACCCCTCGTCAATAGTCGGCTCTGCCCCGTCCAAGTAGAGCAAATCTCCCACCGAGTATTCATCGCCGTCTTTGAGGCGATCCGCTACCATTCTCCACCTCGATTGGACACTTTTGCCGTAAACAACCGTGTCCACATATCCGCTTAGAGGTTGGTAGTTTCCCCACTTCTCCTTCGGTGCTTTATACTCCTTGAGGGTTGGTCTTTCCGTGGGTATCATCTTGCAATGATAAAACTTTTTGAGACGAAGTCCTATCATATTTCTCACCTCATTTCGGCACACTCGCTTTCGGCATAATTTGTGCAACAAGCGAGGGGTCAATATAACTCGCCGCGTAGGTGAAACTAATTCCGTTTTCCTTATAGGCGGTAACGCTCGTTCCACCCGCACGATCAAGTATATCCAACATTCGGGCGTAAATCCATTGGGAAGCGTAAAAATCAATGTCAAACTTGTCAATCGAAGGACGATTATTGCTTGACGGATAAGTCAAACGCACAAGGTCGCTCAACGCCAAGTTATAGCAAGCATTGATTTCCTCAAGAGAAAGATAATCATATTTTTGCTTTATTTGCACCTTTATTTGCGCCACTTTTGGATTTTGAGAGTTCATTTTTTGTCACCTTTGATTTATTCACTGAATTGTTAGGTATAGGTTCAGAAGTAGCAGTTTGGATTTGTCTATCAACTAAATCGGTCAACTTACAACGCTCTTTTACAAAAGTCATTTCAGTTTCCAATATATCGGTATCAATCTCACTACCTACGCGGAAGTGCATACCTCTTAGGATAAATGCCTTTTCAGCGACCCCTTTTACCCTATACCTATAATTCATAATGTTTATCTCCTATTTTACGCAGTTATCTTAGAAAGATACAGCGTATTGTTAATGTCCGCGAATACGGGCAGACCAACGCCCTCAGCCTTCGTCCAAGAAGTGTAGGGGTCATCGGAAACCCACTGATGTACTGCAACAAATCCGTAAGTAGCGTCGGTCTTACTTGCGTCCTCGGTGGGAGTGGAAGTCATAAATGTCTTACCAACTTCGCCACGAGTAGTAAGCGAAATTACGGTGTCCTCGTCAAAGAAGCGATACTCCGTACCGCCGTTGTATGCGGTCTTGAAAGTTCTATCGTCAACTATAACCTCGATACCAAGAGCATTGGAAATATAGTTAGTAACGAAGTCCTGTGTCATAGGAACAAGTTGAGCCGTTGCGAATGCGTTGAGCTTCTCGTTTGCGAGCATATATCCGAGTATCTTGGAAGAAACAATTTGTCTTACAATCTTATTCTTGGAAGCAACCTTGAGGGAAGCCATATCCGCAACAATGTCGTGAGTGGGAGTAGACCAACTTGAAAAGTCAATCTTGTTCTCTGCGGAAAGTCCGTAATCAACAGTTTTCTTTGCACCGTTCTCGTCTATAACGAGTTTACCTGTGGAAAGTGCCTCGCAAGCTCTACGCTCAAATGCGGTAAGCACCTTTGCAATCTCGTTGGAAATATCGTCATAGATAGCGGTTACAAGGTCGCTCTCTTGACTTCCCATACCCATATCTCTTACCTTCTTGCGAAGTTCCTCGCCCTGATCTATCTTCTCCTTGATAAGAAGAAGCTCTGCGCGAATTTCCTCGAAGTTGGGGCGGTCGCCAATTCTTGCCTCGCTATCAAAAGCGTGAACAAGCGCAATTACGGGAACTGCCGCGCCCTTCGTGAGATTATACATAGCGACCTTGAGGTTAGGTGTCTTAACCATAGGGAAAAGTTTAAGACCAACAAAGTCTGCGGTTGCGTTCTTATAGTCAAACTGAACGCTTATATTAGCGAGTTCCTCGCCGTCAAGAATTTTGAGAAAATCTGCCATTACTCAGTTACCTCCCCATAAGCAATAGTGGTGTCCGCATATTCGATTGCGTAAAGTCCTTGTGCCGCAAGGTCGGTTGCACTTGCCGCAACGGTAGCAGGGAGTTTAGAGTCAATATAAGAACCTCTTATCATAATTGACTTAATTACTGCTCCATCGGTAACATCTGCGTCGTTATAGAGCAGACCCTTTCCAAGTGCGGTGTCGGTAATAAGAGTTCCCGACTTGATGATTGTGCGACCATTCTCGGTCACGGTTGTTCCCGAAACAGAGGAAATAGTTGCGGTTTTGAGAACCATTCCAACTTCGCTTCCAAGCCAATTCGGTCTGTTATGGATTGTTGATACCATAGCGTTTATTCTCCTTTTTTAAAGTTTTACAATATTGTTATCTGTTTTTTTGCCCTCTTGGTACTTTTGGAAGTTGCTCTTGCTATCTCCCTTGTCAGCCGTACCATTTCCGAGCAGACTATCTGCGGTAGAGGATTTTGTTGCCTCTGCCTTTGCGGACTTCACGGCTTCTTCACAACGCGCCTTGATAATATCCGCAATATCTTTTACTGCGAAATTGCCCTTGATAAGTTTCTCGGTTTCTTCCGCAGAAAAGCCGTTTGCCACAAACTCTTTTTCAAGTTTGAGTTGGGCGACCTCGGCTTCAAGGTTTGCCTTTCCGTCAAGAAGCTCTTGCCACTCTTTTGCCTTTTTTTCATCATCGGTCATTTGGGCTTCTACTTTTCTTTTGTACTCGGCGTTTTCCTTTGCGTAGTTGTCCTTCAAACCCTTTTGTTTGCTTACCTCTGCCTCGGCGGTTTCGGCACGCTTCAAAGTCTGCTCATAGAGTGCCTTGTAATCGGTGTTATCGGGAGTTTCTACATTCGTGTTCGTCTGTGTGTTCTCTGCCATATTTTTTCTCCTTGCTCGTTTTCGACTTTCTCTGTCGGGCGGTACACCGCCATTTTTTGCTCTTTATTTAGTCGGGATTTTCTCTATCCCCTATAATCACTCTTGCGAGTTATTATTTGTTTCGTCCACCGTGATTTCCTCAGTGGAACTCTGCTTTGCTTTTTCCATTTCGGCTTGCAAAGCGTTTGCCTTGTCAATGTTCTCTTGCCATTGTCGGCTATCGGTCTTAATATCGTTGGAAAGACCGCCGACCTTTAAGATGAATTCAAGGGGCATATTCATATCATAAAGATACTTCATGGATTGCGCCTTGACTTGCAAGTTATCGTTTTGATTGACACGATAGTGAATATCAACTTGGCTTGCGTAAAGTTCGTTAAGTTTGCACTTTGGAACTTGTCGGCAAATGGAAAGAATAAGTTTCAGTTGTTTATAATCGTATTCCAAGAGTTTTGTAATCTCTTTGTGAACAATGATATAAGCGTTATTCCAACCGCCACCAAGCAATCTCGCCTGTCCTGTGTCGCCACCGCTCGTGACTTGACCGCTTGCCAAAGGAACACCTGCAATATCGTAAGCGTTTTGCATCACTTGGTCAATATAAGTCGCCATTTTGTCGAACGGAATTTCAATGGTGACATTCTCAAACCCTGCAACCGCAGAAGTCGCGCCATTCTGTCCGTCCTTTATGACAACCGCCCCTGCTTCAATCATATCGCGGATTGTGTCGCCGTCAACATCAACATTCTTGAAAACGAGAATGGAGTTTGCGTTATCCACAACCATATCGTTCACGGAAGAACGAAAAAGGTTGATAGTGTTGAACGCGCTCTTGTTTTTCTCGATAATGCCGATGCGGTCTTTGTCAACGGCAAATTCGATAAGCGGAAGGTAGTGCAAATCCTTCGCCACAACCTCTACTTCGTCATTATTCCAATAGAAAGTGGAAAATGTGTTATCCGCTTTGAACTTGAAATAAGCGTATCTCGTTTCAATGAGCAGTTGTTTTACAATATTCGGTTGCGCATCGTTATCGGTGCTAATGTCAACATCAACATACGAAACGCACATCAAATCCTCAACATCGTCACCGCTTGAATAAACAACGAAATTGGAGCGAGGGTCTTTCAAATTGAACTTGAAAGGTGCTTCAAAATCAACATTAAATCCCTCTTGCGCGGTCTTGTAACGGATTTTCGGCTTTTGCGTGATAATATCAATCTCGCCGTCTGTGATAATATCCGTCCTCGGCGTTGTTTTCGTCACGCCAATTCCGCAAGTGTAAATCCAATCCTTTAAGTCGGCATCTTTGGCGAAAAAGTCGCAATCCGAGAAATATCGCATAAGATAAAGCAAATCGTCACTATCGCTATCGGACTTGTGCGTATAATCTCTCGGCTCTCCGCAAATAAATCCAACCTTGAACTCGACTTGCCGTGTCGCGTGGTTTTCGATCTCGATATTATTGTTTTTGCTATCTACCTTGTGCTTTCTCGTCTTTCCGAGAATGTCTTGAACACCCAGCTTGAAATCGTAAAGGTAGTCAATCTTTCTCGCGTTTTCCTTGTGAGTTGAAAGTATTTTGGGCAGATACTTTTTGATAATATCCCAACCATACCCATTACTCGCGGTAAAATCGCTATCAAGTTTTGGTATTGTAATTCGCTTTATTCCCTTAAAGTCGAATTGCGGTATCTGTTTAAGTTCTGCCATAATCCCTCACTCGTTAAAAAAGTAAAGAAGTGCTACTATCCCCTTGTAAAAAGGAATAGGCACTTCGTACCTCAAAGTCGCACTTATGTTTCTGCGAACGGCGACATATTTTTATTATTTTTCGTCCTTTACCACATCGTACTTAATTTTCCGCTTGCAAACGGTGCATAAGACAACAGACGGAAAATCCTTCATAGGTCGCCCTGTGGTCACTACTTTGTAACCCTTATTTATTTCAACTTTTATGCCCTTATTGTGACAAGCAGGACATTCATATATTTTAACCATTTCATTCTCCGACTTTTTGGTGTTTTTTCTTATTATATCACACCGTTTTCATGTTTGTCAAGTGCTTTTATGAATATTTTGTAAAATTTGCACAAAATTATAATCGAAGCACAGTTAATGTGCCACTTTTTTTTCTTGCGTCCATTACAAAACGCTTCGTAAATAGTGCCAAACTATCGGGAGCATCATCGTGTTCCACTCTGCCATTATATGTATATCCATATACATTGAGTAATGCCTTTCCGATGTCACTGCTTGGGGCATACATATTATATTCTGGAAATATAATCTTCGACTTAATGTCTCCCTCTGCGCTCATAATTCTACGGTCTTTCGGCTCGGTTGAGTAAACTTCTTCGATGACACAAGCTGTATACCCTTGGTCGCGTAATTTGTCTTGCAAAAGCGTTTCAATGCATTCTTCTGTGTTTCTCTCGACATAAAGCCTTGTAATTTTGTGCTGAATTATTTTTGATACAACAAGCGGTATACACTCTTTCATCGCTCGGTCATCATAAAGCCAATCTTTGAGGTAGAACACACTTTCGCTCGGTCTTTCGGGGTCATTTGCTTCAAATAAAATCGGCATTGATAGGTAGTCTTTCCCCCTACGCTTTGTATCAAGGGCGGCAACACAAGTTTCCAGACGTCCGCATTCACCAATCGAAGGCAAAGTTGTATATTGTCGCAATTTTGTAAAATAGAACGGGGAACTATCTGGCGGCATAGGTCTTTGCATATCCATCGCCCAAAATTCCTTCGGGTGTCGTTCCCTTTTTATTCTTGCTTTTGTGGTAGTGATTTTTTGAGGGTAAGTGCTTTCGTCCGTGTCATAATCCAAAAGCGGTACACACACAAACACAGAAAGTCCATTTTCCACAACCAAATTAGACCTTGAAACGAATGTATATTTATTCACGGGAGATTTAACTGCGTTTTCTCCACCTGCTTCCCTTTTTAAATGCGATAAAATGTCAAATTGCGAGTAAGTTGTGCCACTTGCTACTATTTGAAATTCATCGTCTTTTGCTTTTCGCTCATACCATTCGTGTTGGAAAGAGTGTATATCTTTTTGGTGCATATTAAGGTTTGACATATCTTTTCTTTGAGTAATATCATCGAGAAATAGATAATCCGCTCTAACGCCGTTAGTATCGCTCAATTTTGTTGCTATCATTAAATTCTTTGATTTCACACTTCCAGAAATTTTGAATACAAGGTCTTTTCTTGAGTGAATTTCAAACATTTTATTGATTTCACCATTAAATTGTTCGTAATATGGAAATATTTTTGCATAATATGGGGAAACCATAAGAGATGTTACATTATTAAAGCAATCGTCTGTAATTTTATCATTACCACAAATCTTTAAAACGGTGCTATCTATATCATACCCGTATATAAACGCTTGAAGAAATGCATCGCTAATCGAATTATGAGATACAATATCATTAGCAATAAAATTATGAGTGTTTGATACTTCAATATCAATCATATCAATACATTCGTCTATAAATTCTATGCTTTTAATTTGTTCCCAAACAAAATCTTTATAAACTAAATCTTGCAGCAATCCCGTTTTCCTTGAAAAGTCCTCAACTAAATATCTTTTGAAAGTCTTGTTCCTGCTAAATTGCTTGTTTACTAATTTCTTAAATTCCTTACAATTTTCAATAATTTCTTTAGGATAATTAGTGTTATTGCAATAAGGCTTGATAGAAAGATTGCAAAGTTTTTTGTATCTTTCCTCAACTCTATGTTGCTTATCATAACAATAACAATTTTTTGCAATTATATGGAAATATTCATCGGGGATTTGCAGAACATAAGCAGAAAAATTTTTCCCGTTAAGTTTTATAACTCTATCGTGAACATAAGAATAAATACCGCAACTGTTAAGAAGCATTTGTATTCCATTCACAAGCTCATTGCTCGCAAGTGATACTCCTGTTAAATTACCGCCTCTTGAATTTCCAAGTGGAATGTAACCGTCAGTAGCAAGCATAATACTTATAAAATCAAATCTCTGTTTCAACGGAAGGTTTAAGAAATGCTCCGAAAGTTTTTTGTGCTTTGCAAGGCAATTTAAAATACCATATTTTGCGAGAATAGCATCAGGCTTACCGCTGTTATGCCAAATGTGAACCTCTTTTGCCTTTCCACCTTCTTTTTGAACCAATCTGTACCTAAAATCAAGTTTATCGCATATTTGTATAAACCTTTTTAGCACATTATTATCTTCTTGAGTGAATGAAAGTCTATAAGACATACAACACCCTTCAAAGAGCATAAATGTTGCAAACTCCATTTCTAATTGGTCTTGAGACATTCCATCTTCGATAGGTTTACACAAGCGGTACATATAATCATTTAAAGTCAAATCTTCTGCCTTTACATATCCTCTTTGTGTATAAAGTCTATGTTCTGGACTTGCAATAAATTCTATACCGCCCCTAGTCTTTATTTTAACTTGCTTTTTTCGGTTATACCACTTATTTGTTACAGTTTGCACGACAATTTCGTTTTTATCCATAGAGTAAATCTTGTCGCCAACCTTAATATCTGCAAGTGTAGTTATTCCGTTAGGCGTTCTCACCTTAGTCCACGGGACTTGACACTTCCCATACCCCGTTGGGCATTGTTTCTCTATAAATTTAACCTCTTTATCAAGAACCATTCGACCTGCATAATACCAATACCCTTCAAAACAATTCATTGTATCTTCCCAAAGAGTAAAATTAAAGGCTTTTTGCATATAAATTGCAAAGTGTTTCAATGACCGAAAACTTGCAAGAGCCATAAAATCATCGTACAGTTCAAGGTATCTCGAAAGATATTCGTTCCTCGCCCGTTTGGCTTTGCTTATTTGGACGAGTTTGGCACGAATTGGAGCAATCGCACCGATGAAGTTTATCGACTTTTGCTTTTCCGTGTAACCAATCACATATTTCGCCAAAATTTCACGAATTTCAGCCTCGCTTGACTTATCATGTTGAGGCGCAAGTATAGAGTGGACTTGTTGCCACACGGCTTCTTTTAAAAGTCCGAAAAGCTGTATTATCTTTTCATCATCTTGTGACCAAGCCTTTGTGTTTTTGAAGATTTTTTCAATTTCTTTGTATATTACTCGTATTACGTTATTATAATCTTTGGTTTTTCCCATATTCCCACCACAAAAAAACGCACTTTTGTAAGTGCGTTTAATATTTCCACAATCCGTGTCTGCGCACCTGCGGTAATTTTATTGAAATTTGGCTTCTAAAACCTCGGCTAAGGAAACTCCGCCACTTTGTTTTTTGCATGAAGGAGGTACTAAATGAAAAACACTATAACCTTGGCAGAGGGTGAGGTAGTCGAAACCCCGTATGTCGGGTCAAAGCCGACCGCACTAACCACTATGCTAACCCTCTATATATTTTACCGTTAATATTGTCGCAGACTTTATGTATCTGCGGTGAGTCCCTTACACAAAAATAATTCTTTCAGGAGAGCAAATAAAAAACATACTACCATCGGAGCGGCGTCGGAACAACATTCGAGATATACCCCAAAACCGCCATGCACCCGTCGGATTATCCCTATTGTATCACACTTTTTTCCCTTTGTCAATACCTTTTTCGCATTTTCCTTGCCCCTTTACTTTCTTTACTCTATACTTGTTATTGGTATAGGGTAGTAACCCCACCCGCCCGCGCGCATTTATATAATAGGGGAGGGGTACCCATTCCGGAACGCGCCGGCACGATCAGCGCACGACGCTCAAAAAAAGCTCTACAACGCACGAAAACGCGCACACCCTAACCGTTATACCCTTTAAACCTCAAACGCACCGCAAAAGCCCTTAAAACGCATCAGACGCAACAATTACACGCCATCGGCAATCCGTCACGCAACAGACCAAGCCGCCCCGCCGCTTTTTTCGTCCATTAACGGTCGTTTTGCGTCGTTTTGCCCTCTCGCCGCTCAGATGCGCGCCCAGACTTCCGACAAAATTTAAAAAAATAAACACGCAAATGCAAAAAATGTACATTGCAGGAAAAATGCAGTTATTGCATATATTATTATTAGTAGTACTATTATTACTATTTTACATACTGATATTTTACATATATACCATAGGGGAAATATTAAAATAATAGCATAAATAAACGATATAACAATATAAAAATTATACAGACACGGAAAGAGTATAACAACGATAATTATTATTGATATATTGTATTATTAAGTATGCGCAATATTTACGGCGTATATTCCTTTTTTATGGCGTATATTAATATTATATATAAGATACGCAAAAATCCTTTTTTATCCTCTTTTTACGGCTCGGAAATTCTAATATATTAGAAAGCCCATCACTGACATATTGTGCGATTTTGCTAAACAAAAGCGGTTTACATTGTGCAAACTTAACAAACTTCAAGGAAATTATAAAAAATTATGCAAAAGCGGTTGACAACGGCAAAAAGGCGTGATATAATAAAGGCACAAAAGTAAAGGAGGCTTTGAAAAATGGCAAAGTATAAAGAATTTTACAAAGGTTATACAATCACGGAAGGACACACAAAAACAAAAACAATCTATCTTGTAGACGGTTGTCTGATTTTCTTGTCGGTAGAAGAAGCAAAGGATTTTTGCGACAAATTCCCGAACAAGTCCGAACTTGCCGAAATGGTAAACGCATTGTAAAAAACCACGCCGACGGGGGCGGCAAAACCCCCGAAAAATAAAGAAAAGAGGACGGGCGGAAAAATGAAAATTGAATCAGCGATCAAAAGAGCAAAAGAAAAAGCGGGCGACAATAAAAAATTGTTGAAAATAATGTTGTTTAATATCGGCTGCAAGTATTTCAGAGGCGCAACACATCCCGCATTTATTCCCGAATGGGAAAAGGTAAAAAACGCATAAAGCAGAGCGGGGGCGCACACGGTCGCAAGCCCCGACAGCGCAAACGCAAAAAACAACGGGCAACGCCCAAAAAGAAAGGAAAATGAAAAATGAGAGAAAACACCATCGCAAAAATCATTGCATTTTTTGAAGGAAACAACGACATTTTTAACGATTGTATTATTCAGCTTGACGATTATAACGGATATTTGAACGATGACCGTTATAACGATATGGAGCTATTGAACGAGATTTACAGCGGCACAGAGCCGTTGGAAATACTCCGCCGCGCTTTTTTCGGACATGATGAGGATAATTTTCACACCGACAGCCACGGAGGCAAAGAATACGCAGAATTTAACCCAAACCGCGACTATTTCAAATTTAACGGATATGGCAATTTAGTATCGACCGACTACCCCGATTATAGCGAATATATTGACAAATACGCTATTGAAGAAATGAGCGAAAAACGGCGGTGGATTGACGCGATCGACGACAACGAAGAATTGACCGCGCTTTTTGATGAATTGGAAAACGAGAGCGACGAGAACGACGAGGTCTGAAAAATGCCCTTGCTATTGATACTCTTTTTTATACTCGGCTTTTTTGAAACGCTTTACAAGAATAACAAATAACGGAGGACGGGAAAAAATGGAAAACAAAATCTTAGGCGTTGAGCATTGCATAATGATTTGCTACTTAGACAATTACTCAAAAGACTATAATATTATAACCCTTGAAAGAGAAAAAACCATAGAGTTTTATTTAGAAAAAATCAGTTTCGGAAATTTGTTTTTTATTGCGGGGCGTGACAAATCATCAAAAACTTTTGCGTATATCCCCAATCTTTCAAAGGGTGTACTTTGTACGGCTTATCGGGCGTTCTGTGTTGCTCGTCAAATGCGATACCGACATAAACTACAACATTGTCAATGGCTTCGCAATATTTATCAAGAGTAACTTGCTTATCTGTTGTTCCCCAACGGCAACTACCACCGCACCAAGAATATCCATTATGAAAACCACTTCCATCTCTGTTTCTTACCGATATATCAAACATCTTTTCAATAAACGGAATTTTTGGTTGTAACTCGGTGCATTTAATTCCCAAAGTCTCGCACTTCGCCTTGACCTTTTCCCAAAGTCTGTCAATGCACTCAAAGTCCATTCCGTTGTTGTATCTCACAACTTCGTTAAGCGGATAATCCCTGCGGATTAACTCCCAAACCATAGCCATACTGTCATTTCCACAACTACAACTTGCGATATAATAACTCATATCATCACTCCTATACTATTTATTTGCATTATTCTTCTTTTTATTTGTATTTTTCTTATTTGCAGATTTCTTGCTTTTCTTTTTTGCGGTTTCGTATTTGCTCTTAAACTTTCTGAAATTATATCCTATCTGGTATTTTGGATAATAAATCATAGTTTTAGTGCATAGTGGGTGAGATTTACCGCCCTCTTTTGACTTTGTGAAAAAAATGCAATTATCGCAAGTTCGCTCCGTAGTTTTCGCTTTGCTTTTTGTCGGCTTATTCTTTTTTACAAGTCGCAAAATCCTTTCATCGCTACAAACTGCTTCGCCGTTTTTAACTCGGTGAATATACTTATGACAATCAATGCAAAGCAACGCAACATCACTTGATTTTTCCTTTCCGATATTGCTATACGAAATGTGATGCACATTCATAATCGGCTCAATCGCTCCGCAACACTCACACTTTTTTCGTTGCTTTATGATGCTATCCCTAAATCGTTTCCAATGCTCGGTCTGCAAGTAATTTTCATATCCAATGCAAACTTCTTTTGTGTCTTTACAAGTGTATTTCTTTGTTTTAAGATAATATTCGTTCATATTGAAAAAGAAAAACCACTTGCTATAAAGAGGGTTCGGCTCTCTATAACAAATGGTTATGCGGATAGATATTCAGTTATTGCTGATACAATATCCGAACCATATCATATCCGCTTTCTGTACCCTTATTTTAACACATAAAAATGCGCTTGTCAAGGGGTTTTCGCAAATTATTTCAATTTTTTCGCAAACTCGTCCACGATTTTCTGCGACCAAAGTGGGACATTCGCGCCGCGCTCCCAATTTGAAATGGTTTGGGTCGAGAAACCGAGCCGCATCCCGAACTCCGCTTGGGTCAGTTTCGCCGCCGTCCGCACTCGCCGAACAAACGCACCGTAGGTTTCGCCTTTATTGATTTTCATTGTCGTTTTCTCCTTTCGCATTTTTATCCGAAAGACTTTCTTGCTTCGGTTTCGTTATCAAAAAAACGGCAACCCCAATAACTTAATCTTTCCATATTGACATATTTTTCTTCTTGTGGGTTTTCTTTTAACCATTCTGTTACTGCCTCTTTAAGAGTTGATGCTTTGTAAAAACCCAAAAATTTAGCAGTTGAACTTTCTCCCGTAGCCGCATATCCCTCTATCCATAGACCAATCTCATTTTGTGATGGCTTCAAATCATTTTCTGCTTTTTCCGCATAAAACAGCATACCCTTTTGGATATAAAATTTCACAAGCCGAATTTGCCAACTGCCGAAAAATCCGTAGTTTAGAATTTTGTCGTGGAAATACACAAACTCCTGCTTCATCAACTCGTCAAGCGAAGTGATTTTCTCGCCCTTGCGGTATTTTCTCTTGTATGCCATTATTCCCCCTCCAACATCTCTTTTGCGATTTGGTCTATAACCGAAAGCATAAACTGTACCTCGGTATGTTTAATAGGTGCTTTCTTTGTGGGTTTGTAGCAAGGTCGGTCATACCATTCGTGAATAGCCGTTTGCATCTTCCGCACGGTATCGGCTCTGCACTCCTTTACATCAAGTTCAACTCTTTCAAGGCACTCGGATTTGATTTCTTCCATTTTTTCATCGGGCATTACCACTTGGAAAGTGATACTGTTTTTAAACCTCTCGTTTTCCGAAGTTAGTTCCTTGACATTTTCCTCTGCTTCGTGCAGTTTGCAACTTTCAAGGTGCAGCGTTCCCTCGTAGCCGTTCTCGCACTCTTTAAGTCGGTTTTCAAGGGAGAAGATTTTATCTGCTTGCTCGTTCACAAAGGCAAAAATCTCGCAATTATCGCTGATGTTCCACCAAGTTTCATTGTCAACTGCGCCCCTGCAAATGTCTTGCAAAGGGCAGTTATGTTCTCTGCATTGTTTCATTCCTCGCCCTCCAACTTCTTCGCAATTCTCGCCCAATCCTTTTCAGTCATTTCGTTGGCGCAATCCTCGCACACGGGGTAGCCACACAACGGACTGCAATTATCTTGACCGATTTCGTTTATATCTCTGCCACATTCTTCGCAAATCATTCCCTCTCTCCTTCCATTTCACGCAATTTCGCTTCGGCGGCGGCTTTGGTTAGAAACCATCGTTTATTAAAATCGAAACTCGAAAGCGGATAACTTCTTTTTCCATTTATAAGTATATGAATATAATAAGTCGTTCTTGTTATTTCATAATCAAAGACTTTGCATTCAATAACTCCTTGCACATTACACTCAGCCCAATAAACCGTCTGCCCCACCGCACACGGCAACTCCACGATTTTCCCCTGCTCGATTTTGTCCTCTAATTCGCAGAGCTTAATCGCCATTCGGTGAATATCCGTCAAGCAATTCTCGTTCTGCGGATATACCGTGTTCCAATATTCGCCGTTGGAAAATTGAACACCGCCGTTTTCTTTTCGCTTCGTCAATCTTTCGCTCATTTTTCTCTCCTTTCATAACATCTCCTTGAATATCGCCATAAGGCAATTAGTGATAATAGAGTCGCCCGCCAAATGATACAAACTTGAATTACTTTGGTTTCGGGAAACTCGCTCAAAATCCTCGTCTTTGACACCCATAAGTCTAAAACACTCTTTTGGGGTGTATTTTCTTATACCACACAAATCGTATAAAAAGTTCTCATTATTGCTACTAAAAGTTGTTTTTATAGTTTGGCAAACCTCCTCATACGCAGTACGATTATAGCAGTCGATTGATAAAATCTTATCCCCCAAAGGCGTCTTTTCAAGAGTTGCTTTGAGGTGCGAGTTTTTGATTGTTTCGATTGCAACTTGTCGTATTTCGTTTATTGAGTATTCAATATTGTTTTCTGCAACAACGAAATTCGTTATGTCTGCTCGTTGGCTTTCTGCCCCCCTACAAGAAATCGTTTTACATACTTGGGGATTTACTATTCTATCTCCTAAATCTCCGCGTTTTGTGTTATCACAAACCCTCTTACAATCAAAACAATATACAAGTTGTTCTAATGTCAAGTAATATTGGTGTTCTACGTTTTTTTCTAAGTAATCATTAACGAATGATTTCAAAGTTCGTGCTTGTGGAAACTCGTAGTAATAATCTCCCAAAGCGCTTACCATAAAGCAGCGCTCTCGATTTTGTGGAGTTCCGTAGTCCTTGCCATTCATAATAGCATACCACGATTTGTAACCAAGACTTTCAAGTTTCATAAACCAATCACGGAAAGCATCACGGTTTTTCTCCCCGATAACTTGCGGAACATTCTCCAAAAGCAAGATTTGAGGCAATTCCTCGCACTCGTCAAGAATACGCTCAATTTCCCAAAGCAAACCGCTTCTTGTTCCGCTACCCTTTTGCATACCTTTGGAAAGTCCTGCTTGGCTCAAATCTTGGCAAGGGAAAGAGTATGTCAAAATGTAAGTATAATCGTCCGTGTCGTTTATCTGTAAGTCTTTGCCCTTGACATTCGTGACGGATACAAGGTTGTGAGTGGCTATAATGTTGTTGTAGACCTTGCGGATTTTGCCCTCGCCCATTCTTGTAATTTGCTCTCTTGTCATAGGTTTGTTGTAATCGGCAGAAATGCCTTTTGCAAACAAATAGTCAATGAGCCATTCTTTGCTATACTCTGCCGAATAATCGGTGTTATCATCGGGAAAGTGCATATCTTTGTACGCTTGAATGGACTTTACCGCCCACTCTGCGATTTTCCAATGCTCAAAGCCCACTCCAAGATATTTTAGTGCAAGTGCTTGGCTACCATACCCTGCAAAGCACTCAATCAAGCGAATTGGCTTTGTGATTTTAAGCGGTTGGCTACCGTCAAAGATTGACATTTGTCTCATTCCACTTCTCCACCTTTCGTTTCATTTTGGTAATGTACTGTCGGCTCACGCCGTATTTTCGGGCGATTTCGGCTTGGGAAAGAACGCCCTCTTGCAAGTCCTCGACAATGGCATCGGTGCGGTCACAATGCACCCAATTTCGGGTTTTCTTGCCCTTGTGGCACTTGTTCCAACCGAGGAACGAGCGCACGGAATGGACGGACAGCCCGTATTCCTCGGCAATCGCGTAGGGGTTTCTCTCGCCCCTTTGGAACGCCGCAACCACCTTTTCCTCGGCGGTCTTGCGCGTTGTCGGGAACTCGCCGTTGCGCTTCATTTCCCGAATGGTGTCCGCGAACTCCACTCGCCCCACCGCCACCATCTGCCGTATCTGCCCCAAGGTCATTCCACTTTCCCATAGCGACACGATGCGCGACTTTTCACTTTCGGTCATTCCTCTGCCTCCATTTCAAGCCACTTTTTCGCTTGCCCAATACCGATTTCGCAGTATCTTGCAAACATACATTCATCACAAGATGCGTTTGGATTTAAGCACACATCCGCTTTCGTAATCACATCAAGAATTTCCGCCAATTCCTCAACGCTCATTCCCTTAATTCGCTCAAAGTTTGTCATTTCCGTTCTCCTTTTTCAGCCGTTCCCAATCAATGCGCTGACCGCACCGAGGACAAAACTCAAATCGATCAAAGCAAAAATTACCACCATTATCTGCAAAGTCAGCAAAAGTGATTTTTATACCCAACGCATTTTCTCTTTCAATATCTTCCTTTATTTCGGCAAGTGTCACAATGTCACATTCCTCATAAGGGTAGGAAAACCCAATAATGTGTTCGCAAGTATTTTCCACCTTGCAACTCACACCGTCGATGCACACGAACTCTCGGTCTTTCCCTGCGTGTTCGCACTTGCTCACGCAATCCTTGCAGTTATCTTTTTTCATTCGTTGTCACCGCCTTTTTGTTTTCGTATGCTTTTTGCTTTGAATGATAATATTTACAACGCTCTCCTAAATAGTCCATTTCATCATAAGTTCCATACCATTTGCAAACTGTCTTGTGAATACAATTTCTGCACCTTTGCTTATTTGTAAGTTTTTTCATTCCCTCACCTCAAATCCTCAATCATTCTGTTAATGGTGCTACGAGCCAAGCCCGTGGCTTCCGCGATCTGCGAAACCCTCTTGCCCTCGCCGTACATTCGCCGTACCTCTGCCCTCTGCTCTGACGTGTGGATCGCAGGGCGACCGAGGGTTTGTCCGTTTGCTTTCTTTGCGGACAACGCTTGTTTTGTGCGGTCACTAATGAGGTCGCGCTCAAACTGTGCAAATGCGCCCATGATGTTGAACACAAGTGCGCCCATAGCATCAAGTCCGTCACCGCCGATAGACAAATTTTCCTTGATGAAAACCACCTTGACCTTTTTGACCTTGACAAGCATATTCGTGGTGTCAATCAAGTCCTGCATCGACCTCGCCATTCTGCTCATACTCTCAAAGTAAATTTCATCTCCCTTTTGCAGAACTTCAAGCAACTCGCCAAACGCTTCTCTGCCACTCGCCTTTTTCGTTCCGCTAATCTTTTCCTCAAAGATGCGGTCAAGGTTGTAGTCCTTCAATACGAACTCTTGTCGGGTGAACTCTTGCTTGTCTTGTGTGCTTACTCTCATATAGCCGTATTTCATTTTATAACTCCTTACTTCCCTTGCAATTTGCAAAGCAATTCAAAAGATTTTCTGTACTGCTCCATATAGGACTTCACATCATACCGCATACCGCTTTCAAACCTTGCGTGGTCGGTAACTCCGTTCTTCATTACGGTCACATAGAGTTTTGAGATGTACTGCTTTTCCAATACGGCATCAAATCCGTTCTTGTCAAGCCACTCAAAAATGTACTTGTCCTCTTTTGAAAATTCCCACTTTTTCTTTTCGGTGTTAATCATAAGGGGGTACCTTCCTTTCCTTTGGTACCCCCATTATATCACATCTTTTTCAGTTTGTCAACCCTTTTTGCGGAAAAATTTTTAGAAAGTTTGTTTCGATTTTGAAATTCACCGAGCGAAACGTGAAATTTGCCCATTGGCGTCAATGTTGTTTAGTCGGTCATTTGCGATTTTGCACCACTTTTCTGAGATTTCAAAACCAATGAATTGTCTGCCGATTTCCTTGCAAGCGATAGCAGTTGTGCCACTTCCCATAAAGCAATCAAGCACAATGTCATTCGGTTGCGTTGCGTGAAGCAAGTGCCTTTTAACAAGTTGTAGTGGCTTAATGGTCGGGTGTTCAAAAATATCTTTATCGCTTTTATTTGCAGGGCTTACATAAAATTTACTTTTAAGGTCATATCCATCGTTAAGTGCTACACCACATTCTCTCATATAAACGCAATATTCAATGTCGGGCAACCAAATATTATTCGTCTGCGGTGTTGGGTTTGTTTTGCACCAAACAAGAATATCTATGTTGCACTCGTTCTGCCCCCCAAAATTCATAATATCAAGCAACTGCAATTTACTGCACCAAATGAATATGTTTATCTTTTTTAATACTCTCTTAAATTCATCAAGTATAGCATAATCAATACCGCTTGATATATCTTTAAGTTCTTCTTTTTTTCTTGCCGTTCTTACACACATTTCGCTATGACCTAAACCGCCATTTTCATATAAATATGGAATGTCCGTGTAAACGCAATCCACACTATTATCGGGCAACTCCTTAATCAACTCATAGCAATCGCCACAAGTGATTTTGTTTATGTATTTGTCAATCAAGGCTCTGTCCCCCATAATTCAAACATTTTTTCGTCAACTTCTTTCAACTGCGTTCCGCAACACCAACAGAAATTTGGGTAACTCGGATTTTTTTCGTTAGTATTGCCATACTTCAATGTAACACCGCAAATTCGGCACTCATATACGCAAAGGTTAAACGCCTGCTCTTTCTTGTAAGGCTTAACTATTTTCCTTTTCACAACTCCACCCCCAACTTTTCTGCGTACTCGGTGAGGTCGGAAAGGGCTTGGTCGATGAAAACTTGAACGCCTGCTCCGAAAAGTACACTATTAAAATCAGTTGTTTTTTCAAATACCGATTTTCCTATCAAAAGGTAGTCACGAATGTCGGTGAGGATTTTCTTTTTCTGCGAAAACTCAAACTCGCCCTTAATCTTTTCAATTTCCGCTTCGTCTGACACGAACAACCGCACCATAAAAGGCAACGCCAATTCCCAACTGTCCTTCATTTTTTCGGGCAACACGAAAACATTGTTTGCAATAAGGTAGTCGGCAAGTGCTTCTGTATAATAACTTGTACCACGAATTGTGTGTCCTAAAACTGTTCTTTCTCCATTTTCAATAATTTCAATCAGTTTATCTCTCATTTCAATTCTCCACCTTTTCCACCATATCGGCTTTTATTAAATCGTGTAACATTTTTTCTTTAATCTTATCGTGTTCTTCTTTGCACTTGGGGCAATAGATATATCGGTTTGCGGTTTCCAAATCAGTGTGTTGATATAAAAAACCGCCACATATAAAGCATTTGTTCAATAGCATTTTTTCTTCAAACATTTCTGCTTTCCTTTCTTATCGGTCTTGTCTGCCCTGTAACAGCAAAAAACATTTTATTGATAAACCATTCCCAACCATTTCCCCACGCCTCACTTTCTCTTTTCATATCTTGTATAAAGGCTTCTTTTGAAATACTGCTCATATTGTGACTATGAAGAACTGTATCGTAAAAGTTTTCTAAAAATTTAATTGCTTCCGTTTCGTTCATTTTTTCTCACCATTTCCTCAAAGTATCGCACATTTTCCTCGGCAGACGGATAGGCTGCAAGTGCTTGTGCTTTCCAATATGCCAAAAGTGTTTTGGGAGATTTAGTATCAATACCAAACTCCCCCATTTTAAGACTTGTAAGGTTTCTTAACCACACATCTTGTTTTCCTTGTTCGGAGGTTTTGCGAAGTTTATCAATTTCTGCGTTGCTGATTGGCTCTTTTGCGTATGTTCGCTCGTCACAACAATTCCACAAACCAAAATCTTTTCCATCAATCTTCACTTGCATTTTGCTCATTGTTTTGCTCCTTTTTCGTGAATTTATCCAAATAGCCTTTACTCATAACAGTTCCACCAAGCACAGTTAAATTGCTTCTGCCAACGCAATGCTCATACCATTGTTTGCCAATTCCTTTCAACTTGCTAAAATCGGCAACTTTGGTATCGTGCAAATCGTCAAGAATTAGGATTTTCGCTTCTTTTCCGTCTTTCTGCTTCGCCCAATGTTTGCACCACCCCTCAAAAACATCTGCATAGTGGATAAAATGTCCGTCAATTTCACAAAAGCTCGAAACATTTCCCTCGCTCAATATTCGGTGTCGGCAGTTCACGCACTTTCGGTTTTCACTCATTCTGCTCGTTCTCCTTATCCTTTAATTTTTCCAAATAGTAAATTACCGAAAGCATAGTCCATTCGGTTTGTTACAATTCTTCAAGTGGTATGTTTCCACCTTGTCTTTTGTAAATCTCATAAAGTTCTTTTTTTGTCGGCATTTTCGTTCTCCACAAATTTCGTTATTTTCTTGCAACGATAGCACCAAAGGTCTTTGATATGTCCCTTCTCGCGCCTTGCGTGTTTCATTCGGGGTATGGGGAACACCGCACCGCACTTCCCACACCGCAATTCTGATATGTAAATGTCGCTCCGCTTTCTCATTTTCCGCTTGACAGTTTTGCCACACCGCCCATAATAGAAGCCAACTGCCGTTCAAGTTCCAATGGCGATTTTGCTTCAACCTTTTCGAGCAATTTGTCCTCGCTTGCGCTTATGAGGTTATGTCCTTCGCCTTTTGTCCTCATTCTTTGTGAAGTTGCCTTAACATCTGCATTTCCGCTTTCGCCTGCAACAAAGCCAAGACCGATAAAGGTAGAGTTGATAGAACACATCAAATTTTTTATGTCCTCGTCATCACTATTTTCCAACTCGGCGTATTGGCGCGAATTGATGCCCATAAAAGCGCATAAAAGTTGGCGGTTATCAACGATCTCAAAGTATCGGTTGTAATATGCGGTGAGCGCAAGGTATTTCGCCCAAAAGTCCTCGATGTCCTCATAATCCAACTCGGAAAATTTTTCGGGTGTCATTCGGGGATATTCGTTCAGCACAAGGAATATCTGCTTTGCAAATCGGTAGCCAAGTTTTTCCTTGACCTTTAACGCCCTGTTGGTTTCCTTTTCGGCGATAAACTCTTGCAAAATATCGTCAAGTTTCGCCTTGATTTCCTCGTTGCGTTCCGCAAGTTCGTCAACGGGATTACCATTCTCATCGTAAATCACTTTCATTTAATCCACCCCTTGATTGCAAGATACGGAAGCACAAAGTAAATCACCGCATACACAAGAATGGCTATTGTTATCGCCAACCACGTTTTCTTGACGGCGTTCTTAACCCTTTGCAAGATGAATATAGTGGGGGCGAGGGTAAACGAGGCTATTGCTATATAAATAACTAAAAGCACTCTATATACACACTTCATACACTTTACCGCCCACTTTTCGAGCATCTTCTCCTCCTTGAAACCGAAGCATTCACAAGCATCCTTGTTGCTATTGAAATACGCTTCCTTTGCCTCGGCTTCGGCGTTATCCTTGATTGCCCGTGTCTTGTTGCGGATAGTACCCTTTGCGCTTTCGACAATCTCGCCCTTGACCTCATCGTCATTCTTGACCGTCTCTACAACGGCAGAATTGAATACCGCCTCAATCATATCCCCCGTAGATGTGTTCGGCTTCTTTTCCTCGGTTTTCACCTTCTCAAACATATTCGGCGGGATTTGGAAACCGCTTTCGATGATTTGCTTTTGCATTTCGTTTTGTTCCATTTCTTTCACTCTTATCCTTTCGCTTTTAATTCACGGCACACCCCACGGTATAGTGCTATACATGACTGCACTTGGTTGGATAGGCTCACAATATCGTCCTCGTCCTCTATGAGCAATTTTACCGCTTCCTCAACAACGGACAAATCACCCTTTTTTAGTCGGTCTATAATTTCAGTTCTTTCCATCACTTTTCTCCTTTGCGTTTTTTAACTTAGTGTATATATGGCACATATCTACAATATACGCCATATTATCTATCCCATCATCCTCACGGACAGAACGGATAAAGTTCACTTCAAAAAACTCAATTAAGTTCTCAACCTGCGATTTGGTTAAGTCTATCGCGTACATTTCTTATTCCTCCGTATTTTCGTTTAATATTTCGTCTGCGATGCGGTCTATGTTATTCCTAACCGTATTTACCGACCAATACCCCTCGGCATTACAGAAACCGCAAGAGGTATATTCATTTCCCATCAGTTCCTTAAACCTCTCCTGCATCTCCCTCACGGTGTCGGCTCTTACCCTATCCTCAAGGTCTACACACTTATCAAGTAGTTTCTTCTTGACGGAAACCTCGGATTTTAACCTCTCATTCTCCTCGGTGAGTTCCTTTACCTTTTCCTCAGCATCGTGCAGCTTGCAGCTTTCAAGGTGGAGCGTGCCTGCATATCCGTTCTCGCACTCCTTCAGCCTGTTCTCAAGCTGGAATATCTGCTCGTCCTGCTGCTTGATGAGAGCGAGGGCATTTTCCATAAGTGATTTTCTGCAAGCATTCCCAGAATGACTGAAATATCCTTCTGTTCTCATAGGGCAATCCACACACAATCGCAACTCAGAACACCACTCCAAAGCCTTAATTATCTGTTCCTTTTCCATCGTCTGCCCTCTTGTTCCAATATTTAATTGCGTTTTCTTTGTCAAAGTGCAAACCCGTTGACGAGCCACACCATTCACAAGTGATATAATACCGTTCGATATCGTGTACAACCTTACGGCACAAGTGCATATCTATGCCACCCGTTCCGCAAAACGGACACGGCTTTAATTCGTTATTTTCGTTTTTGGGATGTTCCCTAATTGCTTGTGTAATTTCTCTTCCGAGTAAGATATTCAGTTTCTCGACCTGTTTATCACCAACCGAATGGCTGATGCTTGCGGATATTATGAAATCCGCTATTGCTTGAAATTGTCTTACTTTATCATTCGGAAGGTTGTAGTCCGCAAGTTGCTCCTTGAGTTCTTTTGCCATAAGTCCAAATTCGATTTCCATAGTCCTTTTTCTCCTTTTCTTAATCGTGAGGTTCTTCGTAAATTGCACCTTGATTTATCTCCGTATAGCAATCTCCACAATACCACTCTGTATTTCCGTGGTAATCGACCTCGCAATCCATACAATCACCTTTTCCCCAAAACCAATGGTAATGCTTGAGCCTTTTCCCACACCTTGAACATTTCTCAAAAAAGAAATGTTTTTTGGGTTTAAAGTGTCCTTTTAGGTCAAGTGTAGGCTCTCCATAGTACAATATACTGATTATTAAACCAACACCGCCTCCAACGAGGATTGCTATCACGATATACACTAAACAATCAATCACTTTCAAACCCTCCCATTAGTATGTTCACAAAGCCACTCTCGTATCGTTATATACTCTTGGTCTGTGTAATACATCTTAACCTCTTCGGCAATCGTTCTGCAAGACATCTGCTTTTGTCTTAGCAACTTACAGACATCCTCTCTTTTCATCTTGTCAAGTTGTTCCTTTGTTATCATTCCCCTCGCTCCTTTCTCCGTAACTACAAAAATCAAATCCATTCGTGTCGATTTCGTGGCAAAAACAATGCCCATTCGGACTATCGGCAAAACCAACATTGCGTTTCCAATGCTTACAATCCTTGCACCTTACTACCTCAACGAAGTCAACCGCCGTGGCTACATTCGGCACACTATCATCGACCTCGATGCACCGCTTGACCGTCTCTGCGTTTCTCCGTGAGTTGAAGAACATCGTGAATGTGAAGTCTTTGGAATACTCTACATCAAGAGCATAGTCTCCGCAGACTTCTCTAATTTCTGATACCTTGCTCATTTTAGTCCTTCCTTTCACCGTCCATTTTTGCTCCGCAATTCGGGCAGAATGGTAAAAGATTTTTGTTCGTCCTTGCTTTCTGTGAAACTTGTTCTTTTATGGGTTCGACATCTATATCCCACGGCTCATATCCGATTAAATTTTCAGGTCTGCAAATGTATTCCCGTGCAATAGTAGGGTTGAAAGGATAATCCTTTCCACACTCGGAACAATGTCCTTTTGCATATACATTCAAGTCACCATAATCATCGAAAAAGTGCTTTACTTCGCTTTCCCAATGACCGTGCCTAACCTCGACAACATCTGCGGTAGATAATGTTTCCGCAAAGGAAAGCGCACTTTTTAAGCCAAGGGCAACTCCGTAGGCAATAGTTTTCCCACACGCCCTGCCGCCAATAGGCTTATAACAATCCTTTACTTCGTCTTTGATATGGGATATTAACTTATCCGCATCAATAAACCTGCTCATTGCGTTTCCTCGCTTTCCTCATTGGGATAGGCACAGTAAACGGTAGTACCGCCCCACTCGGCATTTCGGTAGTCAATATCTTCCTCTGCGCGTTCTTTTGCTATGCGTTCCGCTTCCTCACGGTCATCCGCTTCGATATCATCGTAGTCTATCGTCAAGCGGATACCTACACTAACATTCCAAATCATTCCCCACCCTCGCTTTCTTCAAGTTCCGCTATGTAATCTTGGTATTCGTCGCAATATTCTTTTGCAGGACAATCCTCGCATAAATCTATTTCCATATACTCGCAACGGAAGCTACATTCCTTGACAAGAGCAAGGCGGTCTTTATCATCATACCAATCCATTTCTTTCTTGCCCTCTTTGTAGTATTTATCTATGCTCGGCACTCTGCGTACTTCAATATCGCAGAAAGCAACATCTTCGCAAGCATCGGTTGCCATTGCCATTGACCTTGCTTTCCCTCTCGTTTCAGCAAAGACAACTGTTGCCGCACACTCGTCTTTGTCTTTTACAAGCCACGCTTTCATTTGGTGTCCTCGCTTTCGTATTTCTTTTTGAGTTCGGCTTCTTCATAAGTGTCGAACATATACCTGCGGATTATATCTTCAAGGTCTGTTGTTGCAATTACATAGCCACCGTAACCAAAAAGGTCATTTACATACTGTTCTTTTTTTCTTGCTTCTGCTTTTATTGCTTCAACTGTTTCCCTCGCAACATCGGAAGCCTTGCGGTAGCCTTTGGCGTAGAGAATATTGGCTAATTGGTTTGTAGCCGTAGGCTCTACTGCGCTCACCGTGATTACATCAATTGCTTCCCCGTCACTTGTGAAAAGCACCTTATCTACCGTTATATCTTCCAACAGAAGATTAAGTGTTTTGATTTCCTCAATACACTCGGGACAAGTTATAACACAACCATTTTCGGTGATAATCCAATCCCCACGCTTTGTCTCAACGAGTTTCTTGTCCTCAATCTTGTTCTCAAGGTCTTGGAGTTTTGACATAGGGCATTCGGTATCGCCATACTTGTAGCCTCTTATTGTATATCTGTTCATCGGTCGCCCCACCTTTCCTCTGTTGCCACCATCATCTCGGCTTGGTTCACGCAATCTTCCCAAAGTAAATCGAGTGCTTTTGGTGGGTAGTGGTCGTACAACCCCGTGCGGATTTTGGTGTCATAAACCCGCTTTGCCGTTTCATAAATCTTTTCTGCATTCACTTTCATCACCTCTCCAAAAGATTATTTTCGGAAACCATGCCCGAAGAAAGGGCAAGTCCCTTATATTCTATTGTTTGTTCAATTGTGGCGATGCGCTTTAAAAAGCGATTGCGTTCAAAGGTGTCACTTGGGTCGAAATTGTTTGCCATTCGCATCATCTCGCCGTAACCGCCACAATATTCTTTTAACTCGTTGGGAAGATTATCCCAAATCTTCTCGGTCTTGTTTCGTGCATTTTTGCCCTGTGAAAGTCCGTTCTTTTCGATTGCGGTGAACCCAAATCTGTCATAAAGTTCGGCGCACTCTTTTAAGGTTTCTACAAGGCGCTTCCATAGTTCTTCGCCCGTGGGTGCAAGAGCCTTGTTTACCGCATTTATCTTTTCGATTATATCGGCAGGTGTCGGGGGCATCTTGCAAGTCTGCAAACAAAGTTCAAATGCCACTCCAACCTCTTTGTCGGTGTATTTCGCTAACACGACTTCCCACGTTTTGGCAGTTATCGAAATCAACCCATCTTTCGCATAATAAGGATAAATCGCTCTTATTACCCCTATCATATCCGTTATCTTTTGTCTACTCGCCATTCAAATCGCTCCTTCTCTAAATCTTTGTAATTCCTCATAAAACCTTTCGGTGTCATTCTTCGGTTCTTCACTATGATATTTTCCCTCGATAATTTTTGCCGTGTTGTCGGGTTTTATAATAAAATCAAAGTCCGCTTTCCAACCTCTGTCATTTTTGCCAATAAGGAACGGGGTGTTGTTCGCCCTTTCACAAGCGTTTTCAAATTCCTCAAGCGTCATTTGTTTCAAGAATGCCGAAATCGCCTTTTTTCGCTTATCAGTAAGTTTATAAACAGACGGAAGGTTAAAGCATAGTGTATTATATGTATCTATAAAACTTTCATAAGGGGTTTGAGAATAAGAATTAGGTGTAATATTAGTAATAGTATTAGTATTAGTACCCTCTTGAGAGGGTCTTAAGACGGTCTTACCTAATTTTTCGTTAATCTTGAAAATTAAAAGTTTAACGATATAATTTGAATTAACCTCAACCAACTTCTTCTCGATTGTTTTTAAGAAGTCCTCGCTTTTAGTCCAATTATACTTGCTCCAATTAAGAATAAGTATCTCGCTTGTTTCTCTGTCAACGTATATTCTATTATATACTTTTTCAAATCTATATAGCAAGTTAATAATAGTGTCCTTGTGTAATCCTATATCTCTTGCCATAAGCGCAGGGCTATATTTTAATACTCCGCATATATTGTTATGAGGGTTTGTGAGAAGATAAAGCCAAAAATACTTATCCTCTGCGGTAAAATCTGCAATTATATCATCATCGTTCCATAATCCCGTATCAATCATTCGTTTTGGCATTTTGTTTCTCCTTTATGTAATTTTCTATGACAACTTTCGCACAAACAAACCCCATTACTTAAATCAAATCTTTTTTCCACGTTATCCTTCCACCTTATAATGTGGTGTGCGTGCATTATATTTTCTTTATTTCCACATATTTGACACTTAAAATTGTCACGCTCTAAAACTGACAATCTCCAAGTTCTATATTCTTTACTTGTTCTTCCTTCTTCTTGACATAAAACATAAATATTATTTTTGTCAATTCCAAAACTGCTTATTACGAACATATTTTTGTGCTTTTTAATCATCAAATTATTTAAGTAAAAATCCAAACAATATGTTATTTCGATTTCTTCTCTTTGCAGTTTTCGGGATATATAAGAAATGTTTGATTTTATTGTTCCTATTTCTTTGCCTTTTAATGAAAGTTCTAAAATTTCAAACCAAACCGAAACAAGCATATCTCTTGAACTTTTGCCATCAAATTTCGCTCTTTTAATTTTTTTGAATGGAAAAGTATCAAATATTCCCGTTTTCGTTTTCAAATAATATGTCTGCATATTTTCTCCTTTGAAATAGAAAGGCGCATTGTACGGAGTGTGACGGCACCCAATACAATACGCCTATGGTTGATGGATATTCAATTATCATTGAAACGACACCGTCATATCGCATCAACCACTCTATGTGATGTAGTTACCGCCTTTGTATTATATCATACAAGGCTTCGCAACACCTTTGGTTAACCACACGGCAGGGACAAATCCCGCACCGTGTATACCTATTGTACCACATAAATTCCGATTTGTCAATAGGTTTTCAAAAAAAATTATGCTTTTTCTTTTCGCACAAGTTTTCCGTGTTCTTTTTCAAGCAGAAAAAGTTTCGCCGTGGTCATCACCGCCGTTTTGTGGCGATACCCGTCTTGGAAAAGATAATAGAAGCAGGGTTTAGCCATTACTTCTCCCCCTTGTAAACATACTCGGCGTATCTCGACTTGCGACCATACTCGTTTTCCACCGCACTTTCCTTCATCACGGTTTCAATTTCGTGCTTGGTGCGGAGGCGAAGGATAATGTCGCTTAATCTCGTTGCTCGGTAAAGGTGGATAGCCTCCATCGAGGTTATGTGCCCGTGGTTTTTGAGGTGCATAAGCACCGCATTGGTCTGTGTCCTCATCATAATTGCTCTCCTTTTGCTCTGTGGCTTAAAATTACGCCCTCTGTGGCGGTTTTAGGGTGATGGGTATACAACTATACCCCTTTGCCGTCAAAGTGTCTTAAATCACATTTAAATGCGTCAAATCGAGTGTTGCATAAACTCGTAGTATTCGGAAACCAAATGCCAAGCGTCTATGTATTTATCGTATCGACTTGTTTCGCCTACCGAGAGTTGATTGTTCCCACTCAAAACAACCGAAGGTATCACAAGTGTTTTTATGATTTGCAAATCGTTATTGAGACAATAACATACGAATATATCGCAGGTTTGGTGGGTTTTTTCGAGATTAAATGAGTGAAATTCACTTCCCGCAGGTGTGCGGTAGATTTTAGCAACTTTTACATCTACCTTGACACACTTTCCGACGAGAATATCGTAAGGATGACGAGGTTTAGTTTTTTCACAACAGTAACCAAGTTTATCTTCAATTTCGTTTCCGCATATAATCTCGTAATATTCACCAAGTTGGCTCTCGCAGTTTTTTATCGGCAATCCTAATAATTCGGAAAACTTTTTTGTTCCTCCGTGTTTGGAAATTGCATTTGAAAGTCGATAGTCTCCGTAAACCTCATACATTTCGGTGTGAGTGGGCATAGTTTTTAGTTTGAGTGCTTCTATCACCTCGTTTATACACTCGATAATTTTACTGTCATTCCATAGGAAGCGTTTGTTTTGTTTCATAATAAAACTCCTTTTTTGTTTTATTATACCACAAATCAAAACGCTTGTCAAGACCTATGTTCTAAAAAGGTAAGTCCGCATCGTCGGAAATGTCCGTGAAATTCATCGGGGGCGGTGCGTTGAATGTAGGTGCGGAGTTGTCGCCCTGCAATTCGTATGCGAACACCGTGTAGCGTGGCGTAGTGTTCCACTTTTGGTCGCCGTTCTTATCGACATACCCGTTCGACACATCACAGTTGGTTATCTTTATTTTCTGCCCCGTCATCGGTTTGCAGAGGTGGGCGTTTCCGACAAAGACAGTCCACCCTGCGAAAGTACAAGCGTACTTGCCCGTGACCTTATCTTTCTTGGATATCGTCAGTTTACAGTTAGTCGTAGAGCCCTTGTTGTCCACCTCTTTGATGGTCGCATAGGCGTTCGTGCAAAATCCCATTTGTTTATATTGCCTCCTTTTTGTTCTTTTGAAACACGCATCTGTTCAATTTTTTGTCGAGTTTGTACTGAGCCTCGGCGGTTTCGATAATTGCGAAATCCGAGTTGTTTTCCACACAATGGTGGATTTTCACGGTAGTGTACGGGAATTTTTCTACGAGCGAGAGGACGAGTTTGCCGTCGTGAATGTATCTCGCATAACAGGTTGTGTGGGTAAATCCCTCGTTTTTGTATACAAACTCGATATCGTACTTGCCGTGTTTTGCTAAAAAGTCCACCATCTCCTCAAGGTTGGTTATTCTTTTGTCGGTTTCCGCTTTGTATTTTTCAAATGTCTTTTTTAGCATTGTTATTATCCTCACTTGTTAGTATCGAGATTATTGTATTTGCTGTTTGATTTTTTGGACAAAACACAAATGTCACACCATATGATTTCCTTAGACGATCTATCATATCCAATAGCATCCTACCATTAACCTTTGTGTGCTTGGAACTCCAGCTTACTATATCCTTTAAAGTTCTAATGTCTTGCTCAATAAGAACATATAGGTGTATCTTTTCATCAAAGCATTTTCTATATTTTTTGTTGAAAGCAAGTTTATCTCTATAAAGGTCGCTTGCAAGTTCCGATAAGTCTTGTTTTGTGTCCACACTTTTGTTGCCTATAGGTTTGTACTGCCCATCCTCGTATTTGCCAAGCATATAGTCACCAACTTCAAGCTTCTGCCTATGAAGGACAATGCTATTTTCCTTGCAATAATCTTCTATACCACTATGAAACCCGTGTTTTTCTCTAAAATCTTGAATAATAATCATTAGTTATTTTCTTTATCAAGCAATTCCGACAGATTAGGTTTAGGGGTGTCCGGTATAATATCTTCGTTTTCCTCTGCTGTCAAAAATCCCATTGCAAGTCCTGCGCACTCAGTCCTCATAAAGAATGCTGCACATCTATATTTAAGCATAAGTTCCGTTATATTTCTCCATTTTGGGTTTTGAGCATACCAACCCTCTGCTTTTGCCATTCCTATCGTAACTTCTACACCTTTTATGATGTTTCCGTTTTTATCTTCTGCTTCAAGGTAATATCCCCAAGAGTCAGTTCCTTTTTCGCCTACCATAACATATCGGGTGTTCTTAAATCTTCCGCAACCGTCAATCATAGATTTACAAGCAGAACCCGTCCAAGAAAATCTGCCTCTTACAACTTGGCTATTCTGCATAACCGCCATAGGTGAAATTCCCATTCGGTTGGCAATATCAATAGCAATAAGACAATTAGCAACTTTGCCTTGATAGTTCTGCGGAACAAGGTCGCTCTGACCCAAAAATCCTGCCAACTTATAGGCAAGGTTAAACATCTTGGTATTATTCCACATACTCGCAACCTGCGGAGTAATTTTAGGCTCTACAACCTGCATTTGAACTTCGGTATTTTCGGTTTCCTCTACTGTGTTCTGTGCTACTACTTCTGCGTTCATTTTGTTTTTTCCTTTCAATCATTGTTTTTTAATAGATAACTCGGTAAAGTAAGATTGTTTATTACATCGTAAGCACCATTTAACCCATACCAATTCGATGTATCAAGGCACTCTTTATAAGTTCCAATGTACTCACGGAAATCGGCTTCGCCTTTTTGCAATACATACTTATCCGCTTGCATTACATTTACAAGATAAGGTGGTTTCTTTTCAACGGCTATAAATACAAAGTCAACATTTTCTATCGGAACACCCATAACCTTGCTAACACCATTACAATACATATACGATTGTAAATCATAGTGATACTTTACTACATCATTAGCGAAGAGTGCAGGAATAGCAGATTTAGTCGATTTAAGGTCTATAACCGCAATTCTATCACCGACTTTTCGCCACACATCAGGTCTAACTTTGCAACGAACACCTGTCATATCGTCAACAAAGTACATTGACTGTTCGATATTTCCGTTAATGAGTTTTCTTGCATAAGGATTTCGCAATATGCTTTCTCTCATTCCTTGTATCATATCGTACTGTTCTTCGTTGATGACCGATATTCCCGATTGTAGAAGTTCACAGAAATGATTATAAGCAAGTTTGCCTTGTTTTGTTCTTCTGTCAAACTTTGGCGATACGATAAATTCCTTGTCAAAGGTTTCGGGTTCAAGCACTATTTTGTGAAATGCACTACCTTCAATCATATCGTCAGTTGGCTTTTGCGGATTATCTTCGTGCCATTTGAAATATGACGGACAAATGGACATTCTCGCAAGTCTTGATTTTGAGATTGCTTCTGTATATCCGTGATATTCTACGTTTGTTTCAATAATTATTCCGTTTTTCACGGTGTCTACTCCTTTATGGGTTGAAGTTTTAAACCAAAAATCTTTGCGATTTTTTGAGCATCTTCGCCGTCGATTATACAAGTGACAAGGTGATTTTCGGGTTTTAGATATTCATTGAGGATTTCGTAAGCCTCGGCATATCCATCAAAAAAACTCATAGTTTCCTCGTGATGTTCTGCCAAATCGTCATAGAGGGCTTTTGCTTCCGCTAATTCAAGTTCGAGTTCGGCAATTCGCTCCACAAGGTATTCATTCGTGGTTGGCATTCGTTTTCCCCTTTCGGTATTTTTTAAAGTAGTCTTGATAGAGAACCTTCTTGCCAAGCGACTTGGCGTATTCAAGTTCTAATTTTGCGGTTTTGCTCTGCTTCCATCCGTCTACCATAAAGATGGCAGCGCAGATATTGATAAACTGAAATGCAATTGCTCGGTATTGGTAGGAAGAAAGGGCGGGAAGCACCTCTCTCATTCTTGTTAGGTTTACCACTCTGTCGCCGTCAAAAAGGCGGTAGGATTTGATAAACTCCTCGGCATCGGCATAAGTGTCGAACGCCTCATCAGTTGTGTCTATTTTTCCGCTTAAATAAATTACTTGCATTTTTCGTCAAGATAAGTGCTAAAGTACGCTATGTCATACAGACAATAGGTTTTAGCGTTCTCCTCTCCGTCTTGATGGGTGCGGGCGTAATTAAGAAGTATCTTTTCAATTTCGTCCTCGGTGTACATATGTGTTATAAGACTATTGACCTTGATAGTTTCTTTGTGAGTGTTGCCTATTTCAACCGCCGCTTCAAATGTGGCGTGTTTGTCAAGACATTCGGGGCAATAGCCGAAACCGTCATAATAGTAGTAGTGTGAACCACAAATCTTACACTCCGAAGCGTCATCTACTACGCCACCGCAGTCACACTCATAATCTTCGGGTAAGGTTTCGTGAAGTTTCTTGCAATCTGCACAAATATACATTTATTTGTCCTCCGTTTTGTACTTTGGCGGTCTGCCTTTTTTCCCTTTGCGTTCCTCGACTTCTTCCACCGTAGGAAGTCTGCCGAGTTTGTGAGCGATGATATAAATCCACGCCTCACTTCGTCCCGTCTTTTCAGCGAGTTCTTTTACAGTCACCCTTTGCCCCTCCTTTACTTGGTAATTCTGCCACATAGTATTGGTTGCTATCAATTATAGCAATTGTCAACCGCCCGAAAAACAGATTAACGTCTCCCGTCTTTCCGATGGTCTTATGAGATGCGGAAATCACACCCACACGCTCATTTGTGGACTTCCTGAAAATGCCGTATGTTCCCATTTTTCTCTCTCCTTTCGTCTTTGGGTAAACCCATTATACCACACATTTTTCCGTTTGTCAATAGTTTTTCGAGATTTTTTTGAGATTTTTTCAAGCACAAAAAAACAAGGTCAGCCGAAGCCAACCTTGTCGGTATTAAATTATCGGATTTCCCACGCCATATCGCACATTCTGTCCAAACAATCCCAAGTGTCATAGCAAGAATTGTCTATAATACAAGTTAGGTGTCCGTTGATACGAACCAAATAAGTTCCATTTGGGTGTCGGTCTGCAAACTCACCAACTGTCATACCATTACAATCGGTGGGTATTCCGCCTAAAACCTCTTGGATAGCGAAAGAATAACAAGTAGGACATAGTTTGCTTTCGCACTTGAGAATTTTCGAGGTGTGAAACAGTATTCTGCGAATGTCGGGATAGGGCAATCCACTTGCGAGGCTAATTGCCCGTGTTACACAATCGTTTCGGCGTTCACCTTGCGGATTAAGGTTAAAATAGCGGAACTCCGCCATCACTCACCCTCAACGATGCAATCGTAGTACACGGCGAGTTTCTCCGCACCCTTGACGGCTACATCTTTATCGGTGAGCCAATCGTATGCGAGTTTGATAGCGAGGTCGGGGTTCGCCCCAATTGTGTTTTTATAGTCCGTATAGACCATCAAAGTCGCTACCTCAAGTTCTTTTTCGCCAAATCCTTCCATCTGCTTTCCCATTTGCTTTGCCTTTTGGGAAATCGCCTCCTTGGAAAACATTTGCTTTTCTCTTTCGTCGAGTTGCTCCTTGAGTTTCTTGCACCAATGCTCAAGTTCTTGCTCGGAAAGAGTTTCGCCGTAGTCACCGTAGTCTTGGTATCCGTAATCACGGCGACCTCTCATATCGTAACCGTAGTCACGACCTCTGCCGTAATCTTGAGGTGCGCCGTAGTAACCGCTACAATATCCCATAAACTCTACGGGTTCGTAACCGCCTCTGCCCCCCATATGGTGTCCGTCACGCATATCGCCATAGTCTCTCATATCGCCACCACGCATATCGCTACGGCTATCACCTCGTGCGATATCGTAGTCGCCATAATCCCTTCTACCACCGCCACGAGCCATATCGTAGTTCATATCACCACGATAATCGCCTTGAGGGTGCATAGCGGGGTAACTACGAATGGTGCGACCATCGTAGCCATAATCCATACCTCTGTCGCCTCTGCGACCTCTGCCACGTCCACGACCTCTACCACGAGAGGAAACGACATAACCGCCCTCACTTCCGTAAGGGTTTCTGCCATCTTGCATATATCTCATATCTCTCTCGTTCATAGCCTTATACCACCTTGTCGATATTTACAACTACGCTCGTAAAGGTTGCATCAATGGCATCACTTGTATTGACAAAGGAAACATTTTGTGCATCGGTGCTTGTTACTCCGAGAACGCAATCGGTATCAACCTTTGCATAGTAGTCGATTACCCAAGTGCGAATTTCGGTGTCTGCGGTAGTTATCGTCTGCGTGGAAACTGCTCCGTCAACAAGAACGCCGTTAAGGGCGAGTTGCACCGTAACATCTCCCGCCGCTGAACCGCTACCTACAAAAGTCGCAGTAATGTGGTAAATTCCCTCGGTGTTGAGGGTAATGCCATTAGCGGTTGCGGAAAACGTAGGAACTCCGCAACGATTTCTTTTACAGAACTTACGATAAGTAGAGCCGATATTCACAACTCCGTCCGCAAGAACTGTTTGTGTGCCAAAATTTTTAATACCTATAAGTAACATCTTAGTTTACTCCTTATAAATTAAAATTGAGGGCAAAGACTTTCGCCCCTGCCCTCTTGGAATTTGGTAGGATAGTTAGTCCTTGATTTCTGTTATTCAGTTGTGATTACTGAACGGAAGCTCCGCAACAACCGCTATTTACGGGATAAACGCCGTAGTTGTAGCAACAGTTCGGATTGGGTGTAAGGTAAGCAGGGATAGGACAAGGCTCACGGAGTTGCGAAATAAGGTACGCACTCTGCTTGTCGTTGCTTATCTGTGCCTTGAGACCGCTGTTCTCCGCTTGGAGAGAAGAAATCTTTTCGGTAGTGAGATAATCAAGGATAGCACGAGTGTTGTCCTGACCTGCACGAATAATGTCGCAAGTGTTACGCTCGTTAGCATACTTTACATCAGCGATTGCCGCACGGGTGTCACAGCAACATTGAGCGATTTGTGTGGAAAGAGCGTTGAAGCCTGCTTGGTTTTGATAACCGAGGGTGCAGATAGCATTGTCTACGCCACTGAAACCTGCGTTGATAGTTGCGTTAAGACCGCTGAAGCCTTGGTTATTGTAGTTGATTGCCTGCGCTTGACCGAGTTTGATGTCGTTCAGCGAGGAAAGAACGGCAGAGTTGTTGAAGCCTGCCGCAAGGTCTGCTTGGGTAGCGCAAGCACCGCCGTAGCCACCGCCGAAGCCAAAGCCGCCGTTGCCCCAACCGAACAGACCTGCGACTACTATAAGTGCCGCTAAATCTCCCCAGCCGTTGCCACCGAAGCCCATACCGCCGTTGCTACAATTACCGTTTGCGACGTAAGGAACGTCGCCTTCTACATAAAGGGACATAATATTTCTCCTTATTAAAATAAATTTATATTAACAACAAACTTTTAGTGCACATCAAAATTTGCTGAAAATACCATTAGTTATTGCCAAACATCTGCATAAGTTGAGCCAAATTTTGCTCATTTACGCCATTTTGTCTTGCGAGTTGCATTACAAAATCTCTCGGGTTTCTACCTTGCGACATATTGCGTATTTGAGTGAGCATTTGCGAATATTGAGGATTTTGCTGAACAAGCATTTGTATAATTGCTTGTGGATTTTGCCCTGCGTTTCTCATTTGGAAGAGGGATTGCAGAGCTTGGTTTACATCATAATTTGGCATAGTATTACCTCGCTAAAAGCATATTTAGAATAATTTGAGGGTTGCACCCTTTTTCAGCGATTAAGACGATAGCCTCAATCTTTTGTATAAATCCAATGTTCAATAGAATAACTCCTTATTGGGTGAGGATTTTTTTGATAGTGTTGATATCCTTTTGTGCCTTTTCGATCAGTCTCTGCATTTCTGCGATTTGTTTTTCGAGGATTTGAAGTCGCTTGGTACAATGGCAAGTGGTTTTAGTTTGATTGCTTTGTTCCATTTGTTCTGCCTCCTGAGTTTATTTGTTTTTGCATATTTTCGAGTTTTTGCAAAAGAGTTTCAAATTGTGCATTAGTTACAAATCCCATAGAAGAAATTTGTTCTTTTGTTACAAAATCATCGTAATTGACTTGTGGCACAGGCTCTTGCGGTTTTATAGGTGAACCATCGGGGTTGATAGCGGTAAGACTGAAATAGTCGATGCTTGAAATTCCCGAAGCATTTGCGGACTTAACATACAGGCGGTTTTTTGGCAAATCTATGAAATACGCACTTAAATTCGGGAAAACGATAAAAGCCTTTGCTTCTTCTTCCGTTGCATATCTTATTTCTTGTATCTGCGGTAAATTAGGTTGTGTTTGGGGTTGAGGTTGCATTTGCTGTTGCACTTGCGGTTGTTGTGTTGCCATAGGGATTTGCGGAGCATACTGCGGTGTAGACATTCCGTAGTTATTGGGGTATGGTTGACCATAACTTCTTTGGTAAGGTGATTGATACATATTTTCATCTCCTTTTCGTTTCCTTGTACCCCAATTTTAGCATAAAAAAAGACGAAGCGTTGTCTACACTTCGTCTACATTTTAATATTTTGGAACTCTACTATTTGAAGAGTTCCTTTTTCATACGCCATTTTGCTTGTCGAACACTATCCCAACTGATGGAATTTTCTTGCGTTTCGCACAACCACTCCCAAACCTGTTTTGGAGTTTTCCTCTCAACGAAGAATTTCACCGCCATCTTGGTTTTAAGTTCCGTGTAGTTATGCGACTTGCATACCTCAACCATTTTGTCCTCGTCCGAAACCACGGGGTCAAAAAGTAGGCTCTCGGCATACATAATAATCGGTATCCAACAACCCACTCCGATATTCCAAATTATGCTAACAGACTTTGGCACACAGAGGATAGCAAGACCGAACAAAAATGTCATAGTTGAAACGCTTATGCATTTCTGTGTCGAGTTAAAATGCTTGATTTTCGGCACTAAAAATCGAGTTGCAAAGTACCCGCCCATCATACACACAGTCTCGATTGTCTTATCGCAAAGCCAACCGACCGCATAAACTGTGGCAAATAGCACGAAATACCCAAGCAATTTTCGTGAATAGTACCAAAGGGCAACCTTAACCCTTGCTCTTGATTTCGGCAATCTTCTCATCAATTGCTTTCACTTCCTCGGCAAGTTTTTCTTTGTCAGCATCAAGCTTTGCAATCTTTTTAACTCTTTTATCCTTTTCCTTTTCAAGTTCCTTTACATCGTCACCCTGAAAAAGTACAAAAAATATACCCATTTTATTTGCCTCCCTTCTTTGAAAGTAGGTTTGAATATGCATAATAGAGCAAGACCATCAAAATTACGTCTATTGAGAATATTGCTCCGACAAGCATATTGTCGCCCATTATTTTTAATTCTACATTCTTGGTGAACATAGATATTACTTGGAACGTAAGTATTAACGCAAATCCCAAAGGAATATTTAACAGCCTTTTCTTGTCTTTTAAAATGAATATAAAAGGCATAAATAAAAGTTGCCATAGGTCAACAATCAACCCTAAATTCGCATTAAACAGTTTTACAAATGTGGATAGTATTACCGTTGATACTACTATTATGAGTTGCCATCTTTCGTATTTCGTTTGTTGACATACGGCAAGGGTGTAAAAATAACAAGAGGGAAACGCATATACAAACCCAAGTAAGAATTTCGCCCATAGTTTATTGTCCGCAAATTCGCAGACCTTGATAAATCGCTCGTTTTCACAAACGATAACAAAAAAGTTACCACCGAATATCTTGATTAGGAAACACACGATAAGCGTTACCCAAGACACGATGATAACTCTTTTAAGGTATTTTACTTTGTCTAACGCCATTACTTCTTCAACCTTTCCCAAAACGCTTTTTCGGCATCACTTGTTGCCTTTTTGTTTTTGGGGGTAGGTTGTCGCTCCGAGGTCTTGTCAGTCTTTTCAAATATTTCGTCCACAAGTTCGTGAGCCTTATCGGCGTTAATAATGCCATCTCCAAGTGCGTAAATAACTATCGCAAATGCGCCCGAAAGAAGTATCTCGGTTGCCTCGCAAGAAAAATACTTGGGAAGCACAAGGCTTAGCAAAACCCAACAAACGGCAGAAATGCCGAATGCGATAAGGATAAGCACCTTGTTTGCGGATTTGCGGATTTTTTCGTTCTTGATTTTGGCGGTCAGTTTCTTGATAGGCTTCTTGATGAGGGCAACCATACCTATCGTGAACGCTACTATCGAACTCATTGTTATCACCATATATACGGCGTAATTACTCGCAAGATAGTTGAAAATGCGATTAATCACTTCCATCATAGTCGTTTACCGCCTTACTCGTCGAATTGTGCAATCTGCTTACGCAGGGCGTTTAAGTGAGCCTCGTACTCTGCCTTTACGATAGAGGTTTCAGTCTCGATAACTTGGGTGGCGAAATCGGACTTCTTCTTCTCACTTGCCTCCATCATCGCTTGTCGCTCGGCGTTGAATTCGGCTTGAAGTTTGGCGATATCTTCGTTAAGTCTTGCAGTGCGGGCGTTGAGAGCCTCGGTGCGAGAACGGTCGATTTCTGCATTGTTGGGGGCGACCTTCTCTCTTATAGCCTTGTCCTTGGCGGTGGAGATTGCTCTTTCCATCTCGCTGGCGATGGATTGCAGAGCGACTTCAAGGTGTTGCTTTATTGCCATAGTATCCTCTCCTTTTCTGTATTTCATAATAATATCATACTACTTATTGTGCGATTTGTCAAGGGGGTTACGGAAAAAATTTAAAATATTTTTGCTTTTTCTTTGCCCCCTATAAACGAGCATTGTTATTCGACCAATTCCCAACCGCTTGGGTAGATGGAGGGTGTCCAAACATTCGCCTCGATAAGCGACTTGTAGAGTTGCCCATCCCACCAACCGCATTCGTCTTTCGCAAACGCAGTACCCGTGGTAATGTCATCGGGGATAATGCGATACCCCTCTTTGTACTCGATATCTTCCCAAAGCGTCGGGGAGTTATCGGGTGAGTTTTCTGCGGTGTCGTAGAGGTCAACCGCCGCCCTTTTGATTGTGCCGTTGTGGTTTATGCGAGTTCCCGACTTTACAAGTGCGCCCTTGCTCTTGAGCGTCGGGTAAATATTTACCGCCACGGACGCTTGTGCGTCGGTAGCACTTTCACGCATTTTTACGATAGCCTCAAGAAAGGCTTCGGCTTCTTTTCGTGTCATAGTAATTCTCCTTGTTCTTTTATACGCATTTTGTGTTTAATGGTAGGTTAATCGTCATCTCCGATGTATACACTTGTATCTTCCGATGTAACCAAAGTAAATGACACCCCATTCCAAAATACATAAATCACAGGCTTGTCGGTTGTTACATAGATGGCATTATATGAAGTGCCTACATTAATAATGCCACCGCTGACGACATTATTAAGTGTAATGTTAGACAAATCTTCTCTATAACTCTCGTCGTGATATATATATTCACCATTTTCGTATGATGTATATGTAGCGTATCTTATGTTTGCGGCAAACGAACTAATAGTAATAGTGCAAGTAGGAACGTCGCCACTTCCACCACCGCCACCTCCACTTTCGGGAAGGTTGTTTATAGTGTCAAGAATGTCTTGTAAATCAGTATTGTTTGCTTGAAGTTCCGAATTATAGGACATTAAATCACACCCTCTATCATAGATTTGAGTTCGTCGGCACTAATATCTCGCTCGGCGTAAGCACCGCATCTTTCAACCCTTGCGGATACAAGTGCCTCAACCGTCGCACGGTATTGATCGGGAACATCTTCGAGTGACATTTTGCCACGATAGACTTTGCTCGCGTACGGGCGGTGAATATTGTCACCTACTGTGGCGAGGAACTCGCTTTCGGTCAGTTCCTCAAAACCTTTTTCGTTATTTGCAGAAATATAATATCTTTTCATTAAAGAGTTCCTTTCACTTGTTCAAATTATCCGAAAATTGTTGCAACGGAGTCTGTTATTTTAAAAGACCATCGAACAACGCCGCTTGCCGTGTTTTCGCGTCTTTCTTCGAGTGTCGCCCCACTACAAACCCAATCATATGTGTCGGCTGTATCTACCCATATGTTCGTCCCTTTAATAACGTGATTTATCTCAAAACCGCTACCAGCACCAAGATTATTATCAACAACTTGGAGTATGATTTCACCATTTGGTGATGTATTTGCAAAATGTACACTTATCCAATCGCCACCGTTATCAAAATCGACCGAAGAAAATTCATAACTCGCACCACCGCCACCGCCCCCCGAAGCCTTGCCTTCAAGAGCCGACTTGATTTGTGCGATTAAGGTGTCTTGTGCCGATATCTCGGTGGCGAGCGAAAATGTACCCGTGATGGTTTGTCCATTCGCCCCGTGCGCCGTAACACCCGACATAAGGTCGGAGGGCGACACCGTATCATTCGTTAAATCTATGACAGTTTTTCCGCCATAGACGACTTTATTTACCGCCATAGTTTATCTCCTTTAGCCGATAGTTACAGTAACGCCACCTGCGGAGTTGTTGCTCTCAACATACGGGATAGGCTTAACCGTTACCGAGGTGAGGCAAGTGTAACCCGCATCGGGAACGATTACTTGCTCGACCGTGCTTGGGGTTACGGTTTTTTCTTGTCGCTTTTCGCCCTCGGTGGTACTCATATTACCCGTCACGCCGAGAATGGTTACACCTTCTCTTATGTTTGAGGGGATAAGTTTAGCCTTTTCGGTGTCGGAAATCGTAACCTCACCCGAACCATCGTGATATCCTTGCGGAACTGTATAAGCACCGTCCTTGGTGGATATAGTGCCTTGTACCGCACCATTGTTGGGCATTGTACCCGTGAGTTTAGAGCCTCTCGCATATGCGGTTTTTCCTATAAGAATTTCCGCTACCGCAACGGTTGCGTCTTGGGAGTTTACATCAAACTCGCAAGTTCCAACAATTGGCTCACCGTCTTTTCCGTGGGCGGTCACGCCTTTAAGAAGGTTATCGTCTGTAACGGTGTCTGCGGTTAAGTCGATAAGGGTTTGTCCACCATAAATAACTTTTGAAACTGCCATAGTATTTCCTCTTTCTATCCTATTGTTACGGTCGTGCCGTTGGTACTGTTTGTTACCTCTGCGTAAGGTATCTCTTTAATTAAAAGGTTTTTGGTCATTAACTTGTTCGCCGTTAAAAGCGTTTGAGCCTCGACCGTAGGGGTTATCTCGTATTCGCCGTTGTATTCATCGGGGGTGGTATCACTACCGATGTAACCCCATTCTATATCCGCACCCTTGGTGAATGCTCCCGTTCCTTGATTGGTCAAAAACTCGCCTGTGTACTTTTCATAAAGACCGATTACACCGTCGCTCTTGCGGTAGCAAGGAATGTACTCTCGCACAACCTCGTTACCTTGGGAACATCTTGCACCAAAGAAAGTGTATTGCCTCATAGAGGATATGGAATTCGTGTATGTGGCGAAGTAACCAAAAATAGCCACAGGTGAAACCTGTTGGGTGAGTGTTGCGGATATATTGCCACCGCCCTTGCGAATGCCGTTCTCGTCAAATACATTGACAAGTCGGCTATTGAGGAAGTTAGTCTGCAAACGATATTTTGTATTAATGCTTAACGGACAAGATATAGTGTAGCCACCGTTGAAACCATAGTAGATACTGTTTGCGGACAGGGGATACACGCAATAAAATCTCGTTGTGCCACTATCCAACCGAGAACCCATAGGAACTCGGTCAAGCAATGTGGGGAATGAAGCAACTAACTCCACACCGCAAGTGTTGTCGGCAATAAAGTCAGTAAGAAAATATGATTTCGCATCGGAGGTGATGTACTCAACTCGCTGATATTCGCTTGTGTTATCAGGCTTGGTTGCCCCACCGCTTCCTGTTGCCGTGACGATAATATCCCTATCGACATACTTCCCTGCCGTGGGGAGACGAACCGAAGAACCGCCCTCAACGGTTATATTGAATTCGCTCATACTGTTGTCACCTCGCCGTTATACTTGGGGAGGGCAGATATGACCGCATTGACCATCTCGGTCTTGTCGGCTTCGGTGTAGTAGTCTTTGCCCTTTATCGGGGTGTAACCGTCTGCACCATCTTCCCCCTTCTCGCCTTGTATTCCTTGAATACCCTGCTCTCCACGGTCTCCTTTATCACCTTTAGCACCCTGCAAACCCTGTTTACCTTGGATGCCCTGCTCACCCTTATCACCCTTTTCGCCCTTTTCACCTCGTTGACCTTGCTCTCCCTTTTCGCCACGAAGTCCTTGAATTCCTTGGACACCTTGTTCGCCTCGGTCACCCTTGTCGCCTTTTTGCCCTTTGAGGGAAGCGAGCCACTCTTGTTCTGTGCCAACAAATCCGTTCTCTTTGGCGATTTCGTATGCCGACTTTCCGTCTTTTCCGTTAATCAGCACACCACCGCCCATTGAAGCGTTGAATGGTTCTTCCTTTGAGAAATTACTGTTAGACGAAAATCCGCCCGTAAAATTAGCGGTGAATTTCATCAAATTACCTCCTTGTTGATCACATCGGCAATATGAGCGTATATCTTTTCAGAAGGTATAACTTCTCCGTCGGTTGTTTTCACTTTGATTTGGATAGCGACGAGTTTATCTTCCTCAAATTCCAGCGTTTCCTCTTGTGTAAGTTTTACCGCAAGTAAGTAATCGCTTATCGTGATATCCTCCGTGTGCTTTTCCAAAACTACAGTGTCATTTTGCTCATAGCTGATGATGACCTTTTCTATGGCTTCGGCAGGGAACGGCATTGTGAACTCATTGGTAGGCGTAGAACCTTGGAAAATCGTCTGTTCCATTTTTGTTCTCCTTTAAAACATTCCAAGCTCAAACTTGGCTTGCGATTTGCAGTTTTCGGCATAGTAATCGTAATCCGCAAACTCTTGGGGTTTCTTATCTCTTTGGCGGAGAATTGCGAGTTCCGCATTGAGCGAATACTTTTCACGAATGAGTTGCTCCACCCTCGACTCGTATTTGAGCCGATTTTGCTTCGCCTTTTCTTCGGCGGTATAGGGTATGTACACTTGGATATCTTCGTATTCGTCCCAAGCCTCTTTCGCTTCGACTTCGGGAATATCCACTACCCACTTTATATCCTTTCCGCCGTTGGGGTAAGTCGCCGTGGTTACATAATGCCCAATTTCGGGTGCGCCATGTACCTTAGGGTGATGCGCCACTAACAACTTATCGGGTAAGAGTCGCCCACCTTCCGCAGCATAATAGTATAATTCTTGCGTTTTATCTTCGTTAAATACTCTCATTTTGCACCTCTATTAAGATACTCTTTTCCACATATAAACTGCCAAGTATGGGG
>JAFVSI010000070.1 GCA_017503865.1 Clostridia bacterium
CTCTATACGATATTTGGAACGATAAAGGTCTGTTGTATTACGATTCTTATTTCAATGATATAAACAGTTCTTCAGGTGTTTTCTCTAATGACCTTTCTTATACGGTTTCTTCAAAAGATGAAAACGGTAAGTACGTAGATTTAGCTGATAGTATAAAAGTTTATGCTCAAGGTCCTAAAGCAAATGCTTGGGATAAATTTTGGCACAATTCTCTTTATAAAGAGTCCGGTTATGACAATATAAAATCCATCCAAGTAATCTATCCCACAACTTATAATAGTGAGCTTGGAGTTATGACTTCGGAATACGTATCAGACAAGTATTACGTATCGGAACGTGATATAGGCAATCTCGGCTCCTTTGCATCAAAGTCGGCTCTCTATGATAAGACTACGTATTTAATGCGTTTTGCTGTTGAGGATTATTACGCAACTGAAGTAGATTTAAGTGGTAGTATTTCTGGTAAAGCTATTTATTTTGAAAAGGTTATCTATCAGAACGTAGATATATTGACCTTCACCTTTGAAAACAAGTACAGTGAAAAGGTTGTGCTTCCTGTGGTAGCTACGCCTGTTGACAACGTTGGAGAGATAACTCCTACTCTCAAGCCTAACGGTAAACCAACAACAAATACTAATCCGTCACCTGCCGGTTCTCCTTTTGACGGAATTAATCTTATCGTACGCCTTATTGCCGGTGTACTTTTCATCGTTCTTCTCAATTGGCTTTGTAATCTTCTCGGCTTTAAGCTTTCGAGCGTTTTCAAAGTAATTTTTGCAATAATTGCTTGGCCGTTTAAGATGATTGGAAAGCTATTTGATTTTGTTGACAGCGTTGCTTCATCAGCACGCAAGTCTGAAGAGCATAAGTGGAAGCGTCAGGATAGGAAGAAGAAGAGTAACAGCAATAAATCTGAAAGTAATAACGATAAAGAAGAATGAAGCAGCACGTAAAAGAAATTTTGATTTTATTGGCGATCTTGTTTGTCGCCGGGTATTGTATCTACACTTTTGTAGCTGCTTGAGGTAATTGATGTTTAAAGGTTTAAAGATTAAAGTAAAAGATAAGCTCCGGGAATTTTTTCGCCAAGACGTGCGTTGGTACATAGGTCTTGGTGCTATTGTAATTTCCCTGGTGCTTTGTTTAACGTTATATAGTGTTTGCAACGGAAGGCTTACTGATGCCTTTATTGACCTTGCCGTTTCTATCGGATTTTACTTTCTTCACTTGATAAGAATTAAAGACGTAATAAATCCTACGGTTAATAAGTTCCCTGAAATAGATATTCAGGCTTACGTGCCCTTTTCGATAGATGAGGTAATTCGTAAGATTGACGAGTTCCCGAGTATGTTTTTCAATGGAGATAACTTCAGGAACTATCTTGTGTTTCTTCTTGAAAGCATGAGTGATATTTGCCGTTTTATACTTCTTGTCGGGTTTCCTATATTACTTTTGTTTTATATTATCTTTGACGGATATACAAAACAAGACGAAAACAAGGAGAAGGAAGCGAAAAAGCACGCAAAACGAGTTAAGAGAAACGCTAAGCTCGAGAGGGTTGTCTCTTGGATCCGTCTCCGTTATATGAAGCTTGTGAGCTTCTTAAAATGGTTTTTAGGTTTTTATAAAAAACACAAATGGATCGTCAAGGCTCTTTTTGTCATTTGGTTGGTAAATACAAACATAATGACAATGATAATCGAGCTCTTTGCGTATAACTTTTACTTTGTGTGTTCGTTCGATATAGTTTCACTTGGAACGCAGCTCGGCAAGCTCACTTATGATGTTATCATAATGCTTTGGTCTTTGCCTTTGCTCGCTTGGGTTATCATAGGATATAAAATATTCAATTACTTCAGGTTCGAGGCTGCTTATAAAGATCTTGAGCACATGGAAGCAAGAAACAGAGGATATATTAACACGTTGCCGATCGTGGTTCTCGCGGTCGGACCTATGGGGGTAGGTAAAACTAAAGGGTGTGTAGATATGTGTCTTTCGTTTGAGAATAAGCACCGGGACGATGCTCTTGCTCTTATGGATAAGAATATGCTTCGCTTCCCGGCGTTTAACTTTCAAGCTTTTGAAGCAACCTTGCGAGAGAATATAAAAGCCGGTAAGATTGACAGTCTTGTTACAGCAAGACGTTTCGTAAAAGAATTACGTTATTGCTACGGCCGCAAACCTCTCCCGGAGCACATATGGGGGTATGACGTTAAGAAATATCCCCATAGTGTGAATAACGGTCTTGAAATGCTTGGCATTTGGAAAGTGCTTGAATTTTACGCACAGGAGTTTGTTGTCTATACTTTGACTGTTTCCTCGATTATATCGAATATCGCTATCAGAAGCGATAGGAAGTATATTGACAAGGGTTATTTTGAGTCCTTCAATCAGGATTTCTTTAGAAGAGATCCTGCAAAGATTGATGACGAATCTTGCTACGCTCATATTATCGACTGGGATCTCTTCCGTGTCGGTTGCCAAATTAACCAAGAGAAACGTATTGCCGGCTCTATTGAGTTTGGTGTTATATTTGCTTCTGAAATCGGTAAGGAACGTCAGAACACTCTTGAGCTTCAGAGTGTTAAGAAGGATTCTGCTGAAGCTAATCAAAAGAACGACTTATTTAATGCCTGGTTAAAGTATATTCGTCATAATGGAACGATAGAAAATATTTGTTTTATCGTTTTCATAGCTGACGAACAACGTCCGGAGAGCTGGGGAGCTGACGCTCGTGACCTTGCAAGTGTATTACATATAACGAGTATAAGTGAACGGCTATATACCCTTCACTTCTGCTTCTTGCCGGTTATTGTAGAATTTGTATTTAAATCCTATTTTAATTGGTACCACGAAGTCAAGAAATGCGGTAATGAAAACTTTTTCATTATTACACTCGTTCATCAGATATACGGTAAGCTCTTCCAGAGAGCTGAGTATTTAAGTAATACTTTCGGTTATTACGTTCAAATGCTCGGCAGCGAATCAGGTACCGAGGCTTCTAAGGGAAGCAGCGGTAATAATCTTGAGGAGCATAAGTATTATCTTATGACAAAGAAGATTTACGCACGTCGTTATTCAACCGATGCTTTCCAAGATATATTTGCGAGACGAACGCTCGAAGCCGGTACAAGCTTGTACGGTATTGATACTTATACATCTGACCGAGCTATGCTCGAAGAGTTGGGTAAACAAAATTCTTATCAGGCACAGCAGTTTATTTCTTTGTATTTGCCTGCCCAGGTAAAAAAGATTGTATATCAATATAATCAAATTTGTTCTATAAAGAAAGGAAAATAAATGAAAAAGTTAATAATTATTTTTGCGATAATTGCTTTGTTTGCAATAGCATTTAACGCATTTAGTGACGCACTTTCGGGCCCGTCTTCTGATAGTGACGTCACTTCCGAAAAAGAGTCCGGTTCTGTCGATTCGAATGTATCTTCTTCAGATACTTCGGGTCCTACAACAGAAGAGAGCTATGCTTATTCTTACGTTGTAAATATTTACAAGCAAGGTACAACAACAAAGCTTGGTGATATAAAACTCGAGTCAAATAATAATACTGCAACCTTGAGTATTTCCGGTAATCAGATTAACCTTGATGCCAAAGATAAGATTGCCGGTATTCAGTTTACTGATATGCAATCGGTTGATTCTTTGAGTGTCACCACTGTTTCACCGGGTACATCTACTGTATATATAACTTATACGGAAAAAACATCATCTTCAACGCACACTCACAGTTATACTGTAACTAAAGCTGCTACGTGTACTACCGCAGGTACAAGTACATGTAGTTGTGGAGCTACTCAGACGATAGCTGCTACAGGTCATTCCTGGTCAACACCTGCTGATTGTACTACAAATCCTATTTGTACAGTTTGTTTCTATGAGGGTGATGCAATAGCTGGACCACATATAGGTGATAAAAATGGTGACGGAAATTGTGACGGTTGTGGAACAAAAATATAATTGAGGTGATATTATGAAAAAAGATATAAATAATATTTTCATGATTTTTATTGCAGTTATTGCAATTGCAGCAATTCTTGCATTTATGACCAATTTTAATACAATTGTTTCTCAGGATAATTATACTAAAGAAACAACCGAGCATACACATAGTTATATAATCACAAAAGCAGCAACTTGTAAAACGTCAGGCACAAGTACATGTAGTTGTGGAGCTACACAAATAATACCAAGTACAGAACATTCCTGGTCAACACCTGCTGATTGTACTACAAATCCTATTTGTACAGTTTGTTTCTATGAGGGTGATGTAATAGCTGGACCACATATTGGTGATAAAAATGGTGACGGAAATTGTGACGGTTGTGGAACAAAAATATAATTGAGGTGATATTATGAAAAAAATTATAATTATAATACTTGTATCAATATTGGTACTTGCAGCGGCAACGTCAATTATTTCACCATTTATCGATACTGATAAGAATTCTTCTAATCGAAATGATGAAAATATTGAAGAAGTTTCTTTTTTTGAAATGTTTGCCGGTGACAACGTGCTTGAAGAAGGAGTAATAACTGTTGACGGTTTTCTTGATGATGAATACGTTAATATAACTCCATCTTCAGGTATAAGTAAAGGTTTAACTAAGGCAGTTTATAACGGTATAACCGAGGCTGCCGCAATTTCCGAAAATCAAGAAGATTTAAATAAATCTTCAAATATTTTTTATTACGTTGCTCAAACTGAAGAAAAAATATATTTAATGATTAAGGATATTGGCGGTTATTGGGGAGACGGTGCAAATGAATTTATAACGAGAAATAATTATTTTTTACGTTTAGGAATTGATTCTTTCGATTACACAAATTCTGCCGTTATAACTATTCCTGTAAATGGAAATAGTGCCATTTCTGTCAGTCGAATGGCTGATGCAACTGTAGCAGCGTCACCAACTGTTAATTTTGTTACAGCATCGTCTGTTCATAAACATAGAATTGATGAAAACGGAGATTTGATATTACCCGGCGTAGCTGGAAACAAAAACATGAGCGAACGGTACTATGGATTTATCGAGCTTGAGCTTGATAAGGCTTTAATGCTTGAGGCGTTCAATAATAACGATAGTTTTACATGTGCTATTCAAGCATTTCCTAATGAAATGTTTATAGGACTATCAACTCAGTCTTATTCTTGGACTGATGATAGTAAATCAAGCATTGAAACTATTTTTTATACTTGGTACGGTTCAATTCTTACAGCTGAGGAAAAACTTTCATATAAGGCAGAGACGGTATTAGTACCTGATAAAATAGTCTTTGGAGTTAAGAAATAATATTTTATAAGAACCCCATCATCAATAGGTGATGGGGTTTTTTTTAATAATCCGAGGCTTGACAAGGTGTCGAGGATATGATAAAATCATTATTGCCGAAATGAGGTTAGCGAGTAATGATTATCAAAAATAAACAGATGAAGTCTATGTTGAAATAAACGAAGTTTATTATTTTTGGAATCATGCGAACACCTCCTTTCGGCTTAATATTTACTGCCAGGCTAATCATATCCTCGGCGGCTTGTCAAGTGGGTGTGCCGAGGTATGCGTGCATACCGCTGGAGGTAAGGGTGCAATTATTTAAAAAAATTTATATATCTTATATGAGTTATATGAGCGAAGAAAAGCGTAGAGGTGTCGAAGGGGTTGAAGTAGTGATAATGAGATGATTTTAGAAGGCGAGCGAGGCGGAGTGATGGCGGGAAGAGCGACAGAGCGTGAGCCTTCTTTTACGCTTTTACTAACTTCAATGCGAAAGCTTTGAGCGAGTTGTCGCCTCTTGGCAGCGTGCATCTTGTACTGGCTTCAGTTACAGATAACCGCGTCCCCCAAAAGGAGATTTATCTCCTTTTTTTTTAAAAACATAACATGACGAGGGCAAACCTGCCCGAGCTAAAGCGAAGAAAAGCCGAGAGAGCTGCAGGACTGTGGTAAACTCTGTGGTAAGGACTGTGGTAAAGTCCGCATTTTTCAATTTACTTTACGTCCTTCTCGGCATCGGAGAGGTTGTGGTAAAGCTGTGGTAAGGACTGTGGTAAAGTCCGCATTTGTGCCTTTAATTTTAAATACATATAGATTAGTATTTTTTCGCAGAAATAGTAAAATTTTGAATACGGTTGATTAGAAAAAATACGTGCTGCCTATGCTTTTTTCAATTTACAGACAATTAAGGACTTTTCCATAGTGCTTTCCACCGAAGGCTTGCAGCTTTTCCATAATCTCGGAGAGGTCGAAGAAGGACTTCTCAGACTAAGGACTTTTCCATAGTGCTTTCCACCGAAGGCTTGCATAGTTTTCCATAGGACAAAGCTCGAGCGAGCTTTTCCGCGTCTCAAGTAACTTCTTTATGTTCGTTTTTGAAGTTAAACTGTCTTTTGCAGATTTTGGGTGCAGTTCGTAGCTAACACGCTGACGAGCTGCCTTGAGGCGGCTGCTTGGTCTAAGCTTGAGCATAACGTTACTTCATTTAGCGAAAATCGTTGAGGCTCTCACTGTCTTCAATATACGGTGTTCTTCACGGCGAGAGATTAAAGAAACGATATACCGTACGGCTATTGCCGTATTAACTATGCGAAGCGGGTCCAATACGCACGAGACTTCACCTACAGATGAGCTCCACCAACCTTTTTGATGTTGGTGCAAAACAAGGAGACGATTGGAGAGCACAGCCCTTTTACATAGGATAATCCCGTAATTACCGTAGGCGGTTCAGTTCTCGGCTTTATGTTTTAACTGTTTCTCTATAAGCCTGACGTGTCAGGCTTTTTTATAAACAAAAAAATAGCACGCACAAGGAAGCGAAAAGACCGCCGTACTCCAGCGGTTCAGCGGAGTCGGCGGTCGGCGTGTGCGTGCTATTTTTACTTTTTTGACTAAGTTTTGACTAACATTATAACGGAATATAACGGAATATAACGGAATATAACGGAAAATCTTAAATAAGAAAAAACCTCGTAAAAGTCTTGATAAATCAAGGTTTTACAAGGTTTTTTAATGGTTGCGGAGGTGGGATTTGAACCTCACGACCTCCGGGTTATGAGCCCGACGAGCTACCAAGCTGCTCTACTCCGCGATATTTAATTAAATTTCGTGAACCCTTGGCAACGCATTTTTGGTGCCGGTGACCGGGGTCGAACCGGTACGATACTTTCGTATCACGGGATTTTAAGTCCCGGGCGTCTGCCTATTCCGCCACACCGGCGAATTAAACCTAATCAACTGTTCACGTCAGTACTAAGTATTGTATCACATACTTTTAATTTTGTCAACCTATTTTGAAAAATATTTTATCTTTTCCCATTTTTCTTTTTCTCTTCCCTGCACCTTTTGTCCTTTTTTGACGCAAAAGGTCGCACGGCTCTTTCGAGCCGTGCGACACATTTTTTAGCCGAGCTTACGCTCCTTAATTGTATAGAATTCTTCCTCGGTTACACCGTTATACACGGGAATTGCAAGGTTTCCGTCACAACCGCTCATAGGACCTGTATGGTCAGTACCACCGCTTACGTAGAGGTTATACGCCTTAGCAGCCTCTTTTGCGAGGGCACTCGTATTCTCAATATTATCGGGGTGAGAGACCTCGATTCCGTTTAGTCCCATCTGGACAAGTGCGGGAACGTACTGTGTCCACTTATAAGGATGTGCAAGTATTGCAATACCGCCTGCGTCACGAATTATTTTAATGACCTTTTCAGCATCTGGTGCCTTATAAGCAAGCTTTCTTGCCTCCGGTGAATTAAAGACTACCTGACGGAAGTCGCTCTTGAAGGGCACAAAGAACTTTGTATAGATATTATATATTGAATCGTAGTTGAGCCAAGCACCTTCGGGGCTGTACTTTACTATATCGTCCCAAGTAAACTCGGTAATATATCCCGACTCAACTGCGAGCTCAAAGCACTGGCGGGTATACTCGTTTCTACGTTCTACCCTATCCTTAACGTACTCACGGAGAGCGGGATTGTTCATATCGTAATCAAGTCCCACGATATGAAGATTCTCGTTGTTATATCTTCCGTAAAACTCTATTCCCGAAAGTGCTTCCATTCCCTGATTTTTGGCACTTGCCATAAGAGTTTTAACGCCTGCATCGGTCTCGTGGTCGGTAAGAGCGAGAGCCTTATAGCCAAGAGCCTTACCTATAACAACAAGCTGCGAGGGGCCAAACTGTGCATCCGAAAAATTAGAATGAAGATGAAGATTTCCGTATTTCATATTTATTCCCTCCTTAGCCGCGTAGACGCTCTTTGAGCGTGTAGTATTCTTCCTCGGTAATGCCGTGTCCCGCAGGCTTAGCATGTTCGCCGCCGTTACCGCTCATAGGGCCGCCGTGATCCGTTCCGCCACAATGGTAGAGGTTATATCTTGCCGCCATTTCGAGTGCGAGGAAGGACGTGTTTTCGTAGTTATGGAACTGGTCGACCTCAATTCCGTTAAGACCGTACTTAACGAGATCGGGAACGTACTGTGTCCACTTATAGGGGTGAGCAAGGGCGATAACACCGCCTGCCTCACGAACTGCCTTGATTATCTCAGGAGCAGTATGTGCTCTGTCGGGTGGAGGCGTTGCCGCAAGTCGAGCCTTTACTTCAGGCCTATTGAAAAGCTCCTTGAGGCTCGCCTTTATTGGTATTTTAAGCTTTGAGCACACCATGCTTACGGTATCAAGACATATCCAAGTGCCCTTTCCGCTCAATCTGACTACGTCGTCCCACGTTATTCCTTCCATATATCCCATTTCACACGCTATATCAAAGAAAGCGTGTGTACGGTTAACTCTGAGTGCCGTTCTGTCGTCTATGACCTTGCGGACGATAGGATTCTCCATATCGTAGTCAAGAGCTGTGAGGTGGAGCATTTCATCGTTCCACACACCCGTCAATTCACAACCCGAAATAACGTCAATTCCCTCTTTCGCGGCAAATGCCATCATAGGCTTTACGCCGCCGTCGGTATCGTGGTCGGTAAGGGCGAGAGCACGGTAACCAACAGATTTTCCGATAAGCACGAGCTGTTCGGGAGTAAACTGTGCATCAGAATAAGTCGAATGAAAATGAAGATTTGCAAATTTTACGTTTACCATTTTTTCTCCTCCTTATCAGCCAAGACGGCGTTCCTTTATAGCCCAGTATTCCTCTTCGGATATACCGTGATTTGCAGGTACGGCATTGTTTCCGTCGCAGCCGCTCATAGGACCTGTGTGGTCTGTTCCGCCCGAAACATAAAGATTATACTTCTTAGCAGCCTCTCTCGCGAGAGCACTTGTATTCTCAAAGTTATGAGGATGCGATACCTCAATTCCGTTAACACCGTACTCGATAAGTGTAGGAAGATGCTTACGCCAATCAAAGGGATGATACCAATGAGGATGAGCGAACACCATAACACCGCCCGCCTCACGGACAAGCTTTATTACCTTCTCGGCAGGTGCACTCTTGAAATTGAATTTTCTTGCGTCGGGGTGATTAAAAACGTTCTGTCTGAGGTTTCTCGGCAACGGAAGGTTAAGTCTTCTGTAAGTATCGTATACGGTGTCTATGCAGAACCACGTTCCCTCGGGATGAAGACGGACAACGTCGTCCCAAGTAATTCCGTCCATAAGTCCAAGCTCAAGTCCACGCTCGACCTGTTTTCTGCAGGTTTCGTATCTTTTCTCAACCCTCTCGTTGATAAAAGCACGAAGTGCGGGATTATCATAATCGTAATCAAGAGCCACGAGGTGAAGATTTGTTCCCTCGTAAAGTCCTGTAAGCTCGGCACCTATAAGTGCGTCAAGTCCAATGCTTCTTGCAGTCTCAACGAACTTCTTTGCGCCACCGTCGGTATCGTGGTCGGTAAGAGCAAGAGCACGGTACCCAAGCGACTTTCCTATAAGCAAAAGCTGGCTCGGGGTAAACTGTGCATCAGAAAACGTTGAGTGCAAGTGAAGATTTGCGTATTTCATTATTTTCCTCCAGTATTTTCGGTCAAAAAAAACACCGAATTTTGTTCTACTCGAATTGTAACAAACAAAAAAAGCTTTGTCAAGCCATTTGAAAAAATTAAAACAAAAAGCAGGAAAAATTTTAATTTCTCCTGCTTTTCTTATTAAAACTTACTTGTTATTGTTATACATTTCGGTAACGATACTCTTAGCCATAACCGCGTGTCCCTTGGGGTTGGGGTGGAGAGAACTATTGTCTGCCGCATACGCGTGGCAGTTCGTTGCGGTGATCTCGTCCTTTGACTGGTCCACTACAGTTGCACCGAAGTACTCTGCAAGAGCGGAAACACTCTGTGTGAACTTTGCAAGCTTACTTCTTGAAGTGTTATTGTGGTTATTCTCCTGATACGTGAGACAGTATATC
>JAFVSI010000071.1 GCA_017503865.1 Clostridia bacterium
TGGGCTTGCCGGATCCTGACTCAATACCTGCTGCCTTCTTGATAAGAACTGCTGCGGGGGGAGTCTTTGTGATAAATGTGAAAGAACGGTCAGCATAAACTGTGATAACAACGGGAATGATAAGTCCCATATCGTTCTTTGTTCTCTCGTTAAATTCCTTTGTAAATACGGGAATTGCAACACCGTACTGACCGAGAGCGGGTCCTACGGGGGGCTGGGGAGTTGCCTTACCTGCGGGCAACTGAAGCTTAATGTAGCCTAAAACTTTCTTTGCCATAATAAATTCATATCCTCCAAATGTGGTACTTAGACGGGAGAAATTGAAAAGTATTTTTTCTCCCTCCCACGTGGCAAACGCCACGAAAAAAGTGTGATCTTACGCGAGTTTAACTACCTTTGTGTCAAGCTCAACGGGCATATCACGGCGGCCTCTCTTAATAAGAACGGTAAGCGTCTTATTATCAGCCGAAACTGACTGAACAGTACCCGAAAGTCCCTCGAAAAGTCCGCTGATAACGGTGACCGTATCTCCTTCGGAGAAGGAAACCTCGACCTTCTTGGTCTGCTGTTCAATGTTAAGTGCCTCAACCTCTTCCTCGGACATAGGGGTAGGACGGGAGCCGGGGCCTACGAAGCCTGTAACACCTGTGATGTTACGAACTGCGTGCCAGCTCAGATCGTTCATTACCATCTTTACGAAGACGTAGCTGGGGAACAATTTGATCTCTGTCTCCTTTGTTGTGTCGCCGTTTTCTTCAACGACTGTTTCAACAGGGATCTTAATGTCGAAGATAAGGTGTCCGAGATTTCTGTTCTCGATTATCTTCTCAAGGCTTGCTTTAACCTTGTTTTCATAGCCTGAGTAAGTGTGCGCCACATACCATCTCGGGCCTACGTTCATTTCATTGATATCGCTCATAAAGCTTCTCCGTTATGAGAAAAGATTTGCGAGTGCTATGATTCCGTGCTGGAAAGCATAGTCAAGTGCACCAATGAATATCGCGGAAAGGAATACGACCACAATAACAACGAGCGTGTTCTTGCGAACCTGGAGCCAAGAAGGCCAGGTTATCTTCTTGAATTCGCTCTTAAAGCCGTTCCAAGCATTTTTGATTCTACCCTTTTTCTTCTCTTTTTTGGCTTTTTTGGGTTTGTTGTCGGCTTCGAGAACTTTGGTTTCTTTTTCTGCCATTTCTATCCCTCCTACCAAATTACTTTGATTCTTTGTGAAGAGTGTGCTTGCGGCAGAACTTGCAGTACTTTTTGAGCTCAAGTCTGTCAGGGTCGTTCTTCTTGTTCTTCTTTGTGTCGTAGTTTCTCTGCTTGCACTCTGTGCATACAAGAGTTATTTTGACTCTGGATTCATTAGCCATTTTGTTCGGCACCTCCCATTTCAATTTATTTGACAGTATTTACTCGCGTAAGCCTGTCCGTGTACCTCCCTCATACGAAAGGAAACGCACTCAAGTTTGGCGCAAAATGAGCACACAAAAAAAGCCCATTCGCAGAGGTAAGACCTATTATATCACTTTGCGGTGCCTATGTCAATACCTTTTTGAAATTTTTTTGAATAGTTACTTACATTATATATATAAGGCGTTTTTTCCGTCTTGGCGGACAAAACGGGGGACTTTTTTAACAGTCCCCCATCGCATAAAACGCGTTGATTTTATTAAATACCGAGGTTCATCGGCTCCTCGTTGCTCTTAAGAATTCTCCAGTTCATAGCGGCACCGAAGTTACGCTGGTCGTAATATCTTTCGATAGCTATCTCGTGACGTCCGAAGTCGTCCATAAACTTCATGCACATTTCCTTTGCTTCCTTAGCTCCGCCGAGAGATTTTATTACCATAAACTTGGAATATCCCTCTACGAACTCAAGGAAGTAGTTAAGGAGTCTGTATGCAACGGTCTGCGCGCGGTATGGCATATTCTTGTGAGATTCAACAAAGGGGCGGAATTCTGCCACAATTTCGGGTACGCGGCGGAGCTTTTCAGCCATAGGCGGATTGTAATATGCACCGACCTTGGGGTTGAGTGAGCTTTGACCTGTGAAGTATCTGTGGTCCATACACTCAACGAGCTTCTTCATAAAGGCAACGACCTCCATATAGTCCTCGCCGTAAGCGGTCTTGTAGTAGTCGTCTCTGATTTCTTCAAACGAGAGGGAAGAGTCAAAGAGCGTTTGTGCGTAAGTATAGAAGGGAAGACCGTTCGGGAAGAAGGAACGCTGCGAGCCGTCCTCGATAACGCCGCCGAACTTGTGTGCGTGGTAGCCCTTGATGTCAAGGTTTATAAGCTCTGCGAAGCGGTGTCCCGTTACCTCGTAATACTGATTTACCCAGAAGTGATACTCGTAAACGAGCACCTTTATTCCGCACTTTCTTGCCCAGTCCTCAGCGTGAGCAACGGGCTCTGCGGGATTTGTGGGGTGAGCGTTCTTGTTTCTCTGATATTTGGGAAGCTCCATTTCGATAGGCTCCTGCGTTACGGGGTCGCAATAGGAACGTGTAATGGGAGCTACGAGAAGCGAGAAGCGGTCGGGGTTGTTAAGTCGCTCTACTTCGGGCGAGTAGATAGAGTCATAGCAGCAAGCGAGCACGATACGTGTGGGAAGATTTCTCGCCGTAAGCTCCTCGTCAATCTCATTGAGAAGAATTACGTACCAGTCGGAGTGAGTCTTCTGCTGGCAGACCTCACACTCACAGCTGTAATTCAAGGAGTCACCGAGCCAAACGTGTAGATAGTCGACGTTCGTATTCTTCTCGGCATAGTCGCCAACGCATTTTACTACCTTCTCTCTGTTTTCCTTAGGTCCCATACAGAAGTTTGTGTACATGGGGCGGTCGCCCTTGAGCTGTCTCTTTCCGTTTACGAGAGCGAGGTAAGGACGTGCAGCCTCAAGTGCCTCGTCGGTCTCACCGTTAGGGTATCTCTTGTCGGGGTCCATACCGAAGGGCCAAGTTGCCCAGCCGTGTCCCATATCGTGGAACTGAAGACCACGCTTAGCCATTTCGACCTCGCACTGTCTCTTCCACTGAAGAACAGTCTCGAGCGTTACGGGCTCTGCCTCACGGTTCTTTTCATTGAACATGTGGTTATAGTAAGAATCGTAATAGGCGTGGGGATTTAAGAACTCTATCATAAAGATATTCATTCCTATCTTGGGTGCATAGTCGATAGCTTCCATCATATTGGGCTGGAACTCCGCACCCTCGTTGCACTGTCCGCGATAGCGGCAGTCCGCAAGCTTGCGGTATTTTGTAGGAGCAACGTTCTTTACGGGGATAAACTCACCGTCAATGCCTGGGAAGAGCCAGCGGCAGCCGTTTAGCGTGAGGTATTTGTAGACCGAAAGAAGAATACTTCTCTCGTTGCTGCCTGCAATTATACCGCCCTCGCTGTCGGTGTCGACATAGAGAATATCGTCAAGGAAGAGGTCAAGGGCGTCGCTTGTGTCAAGACCGAAGTCCGCCATAAGACCAAGACGGAAGCCGTCGGTGGCATCGGGAGCGTATTTGATGATAATTTCGCCTGCGTCTGGCATCATCATACGAAGATACTTTTTAAGCTCCTCGGCGGCAAAATCCACGACAGGATGCGACGTTATCTTGTTGATTTTGAACATTGTTTTTCTCCTTTGTTAAAGTTGTTAAACGTAAGTGTTTGACACTATTCTAACCTATTTTTTTTATTAAATCAAGAGGTGTTTTGCAATTTTAACAAAGAAAATTGCATATTTTAATAAATTGGTATTTGTCGAACGGTTTGATTTGTTTTTAACGCAGTTGTAACTTAAAGGCTTCCTCCCCGAGGAAGCTGTCGCCGTAGGGCGACTGAAGGAGTTTGTTTTGCGTATTCTAACTCCTTCCACCGCAATTGCGGTCCCCCTCCCTCGCGGAGGGAGGCTTATGGTTTCACTTGCGTAAAAGAAAACCAACCCGTTCGACAAATTACCTAAAGGTAGAACCTTCGTTTGCAAAATTTAAAAGCCTTCTTTTAAATATCAGAGCAACGTTCTCGAAAAAAACGGGAGACGCCTTTTTTGTAAGGTGTCTCCCATATGCTTAAATAAATTTAAATGCTGCTGCTTTTCTGCCGTCTTTGCGGCTCTCAAGGATTCCTATTGCCGTGAGAGCACCGAGAGCGAGGTAGGCGTCTCTGCCGAGCAGTCCCGATTCTCTCGAAAACTCGGCGGCGGTGAAGCTCTCGCCCCTTTTCGCCCTTTCCTTGATGCTGTCGGGAAGAAGGGCAAGAAAATCGTCGGTCGTCTCGAGCGAGATTATCTCCCTTATTGTAACGGGAAAGACCTCACTGTCGCGTCTGCCCTTTTTGCGATAGCGGTAGACGGTGTCGGAATATCTGCGTTCCTCGGTCTCAATGAGATAAACGTCAAAGCAAAGGCGGGGATTTTTCAGGTGGTCAGAGAGATAGATAAGCTCGGGCAAAATATCCCTTGCCGTTCTTTTCATATTCATAGTTCGAGTCCGCAAAACCTCGCCCGTAGACGTGTCAAGTCGAACTATCCTGTTTTTTACTACGATGGGGTGAATGATACGTATCTCGTTTTTTGCCTCGGCAAGATACGCCGCCACCTTTTTTGTCAGCGGACGGAAGGAAGAGGTCTGTATCTCGTATATTATGCCGCCCGAAAGCACGTCAGCAACAGCCGAGCCGACCTTTATTTCGTAAGAGCTCTCGTCCTCACTGATAAAACGCTTGATGGCACGGTGTACCCGCTTTTCGTTAAAGGTACCTATTGAGTCGCCCGACTCGGAGAGAGGCAAGGAAAGTGAGGCACATATCGCCTCAAATCTTCTAACGTCGTCGCTTGAAAGTCTTTTTATCATATTACTTGCCCCGCAAACTGATTTTGATATAGACTGAAATATTTACCCCGTGCACTGAGCAGCTCCTCGTGGTTGCCCGACTCGACTATTCTTCCGTCGTCTACGACAACTATCTTGTCAGCGTCGCGAATTGTCGAGAGGCGGTGTGCGATGATAAGCGAGGTGCGGTTTTTCATTAGAGCTATCATAGCCTGCTGAATGTGCATCTCGGTACGTGTGTCAACACTCGACGTCGCCTCGTCAAGAATAAGTATCTTTGGGTCTGCGAGAACTGCACGTGCAATTGAAAGAAGCTGTCGCTGACCTTGCGAGAGGTCGCTGCCGCCCTCGGACAGCACGGTGTCGTAGCCGTTTTCAAGCCGCTCGATAAAGCGGTCTGCCTTGGAAAATGCCGCCGCACGTCGAATTTCCTCGTCACTCGCGTCCTCCTTGCCGTACTTTATGTTGGCACGTATCGTGTCGGAGAAGAGAACCGTGTCCTGAAGCACTATGGCGGTGGCGTGGCGGAGAGTTGACTTAGGTATGTCACGCACGTCGATTCCGTCAATAGTTATCTTTCCGCCGTCAAGCTCATAAAATCTTGTGAGAAGGTTTACGACGGTTGTTTTGCCCGAGCCCGTTGCACCGACGATAGCCACCTTTTCACCCGCTTTCACCGAAAGCGAAAGCCCTTTTAGCACAGGCTCGCCCTCGACGTAGGCGAAGTCAAGCGAGGAAAACTCGATATTTCCCTCAATATCGGCGGGGGATATTTCGCTTGTTCCCTCGTCTATCTCGTCAGCACTGTCCATTATCTCGAAAATTCTCTCGGCACCCGCAAGGGCGGTGAGAATTGACGAATACTGGTTTGCAATCTCGTTTATCGGTCGGGTAAATTTTTTTGAATACTGAAGCATCGACTGAATGTTACCCACCGTCAGCGGACGCATAAAGGAGAGGGGATATATCATAAAAAATCCGCCCGACACAGCAATAAGCACGTACTGAAGATTGCCGAGGAAGTTCATACAAGGTCCCATTATTGAGCCCCATACGCGGGCACGGATACTGCACCTCTTAAGCTCCTCGCTGTTTTCTGCGAACGCCTCTACCGCGTCTCCCTCTTTGCCGTACGCGACGACGGTCTTGTATGACGTTACCATCTCCTCTATCTGTCCGTTGAGCTTGCCGAGTATCTTTTGCTGACGCACAAAGTATTTTCGCATAAATTTTGCGAGCTTTGTGGTGAGCGTAATAGTAATCGGTATCGTTATACACGCGATAAGAGCTATGATAGGATTGTAATATATCATCATAGCAAAGGCACCGACAAGAGTCAGCACACTCGATATAAGTGACGCAATTGACTGCGATATCGCGTTCGAGACGTTCTCGACGTCGTTCGTCATACGCGACATAATGTCACCGTGCTTGTGCGTGTCAGTGTATTTTATCGGCAGTCTTGAAATCTTTTTAAAGAGGTCGTTACGGAGAGAGTAGACCGTGTTTTGCGAAAGACGAGCCGCAATTCTGCCTTGAAAAAGGTGAAGCACCGCACTAAGGGCGAAAAGCACGCCCATCAGAATAAGAAATTCAAGCATCGCGGGAAAATCTACCGAAAAGGTGCCGTCCTCGTGAAGCTCAATGGTGTCGATTGCAAGACCTTGCAAAGCAGGTCCAGCAAGCTCCGCAACGGTTGCGAGAGCCATTATAACGACAAGAATTATTATAAGAAATTTACTTTTTCCTATGTAGCGAAGCAGACGCATAAGAGCTTTTTTTGTGTTCTTAGGCTTTTCCGCCTTCATTCTCGAGCCCATAGGGCCGCCGCCTCTGCGTCCGATAGGCGGCATATTTTCGGGGGGAGTATTTACGTTTTTAGCCATTTGCACTCGCCCCCTCTCTGTTCTGCGATGCGTAAATATCGCGGTAGGTCTGACTGTTTTCGAGCAGATACTCGTGAGTACCTACGTCACATACCGTGCCGTCCTCGATTATTGCGATTCGGTCAGCGTCCCTCACGCTCGCAATTCGCTGTGCGATTATGATGACTGTAGTGTCGGCAAGATTTTTGCTAAGAGCTCCTCTTAGCTTTGCCTCGGTCGCAAGGTCGAGAGCCGAGGTCGAGTCGTCAAGAATTAAAATCTCGGGCTTGCGAAGGAGTGCACGGGCTATCGACGTTCTCTGCTTTTGTCCGCCCGAAAGAGAGGCACCCTTTTGTGCGATGAATGTATCGTACGAGTCGGTAAAGGAGCTTATAAAGGAGTCTGCCTGAGCTATCTCTGCCGCCTCTCGCAATTCCTCGTCGGTCGCGTTTTCTTTGCCCCAGCGAAGATTCTCTGCCACCGTGCCCGAGAAAAGCTCGCTCTTCTGAAGCACGTACGACATCTTCGCTCTAAGTGCTGAAAGGTCGTATTCGGCAATAGGTCTGCCGTCGATAAGTACCTCGCCCTCGCTTGCATCGTAAAATCTCGGAATGAGATTTACAAGCGAGGTCTTTCCACAGCCCGTAGCACCGATTATTGCAAAGGTCTCGCCACGCTTTATGTCAAGATTTATGCCGTGAAGCACGGGGCGTCCCTGCGTGTCGGGGTAGCGGAAGCCGACGTTTTTGAAGGACACCATAACGTCGGAGCCGAGTCCAACGGTCTCTTTGCCGCCGACAATAGACGGCTCGGTCTGCATTATCTCGTTGACACGAGCCACCGATGAGAGTGCACGTGAAACCGACTGAAAGAGGTGGCTTATCATCATAATCGACATAAGCACCTGAGTCACATAGGTAATTCCCGCCATAATAGTTCCCGCAGTCATGCCGCTGCCCGCAACGTTGCGTATATCAAGACCGCCTATAAGGATTATGGCAATAATAGCCGCGTTCATAACCACCGTAAGCACGGGATTTATTATAGCGATTATCGTTTGAACGCGGTAATTCGTGCTCATAAGCTCAAAGTTTGCCGATTTGAAGCGTTCGTATTCGTAGTCCTCCTTGACGTACGCCTTGACAACACGTGCCCCGCTGACGTTTTCCTGCATTACCGAGTTTACGCGGTCAAGCTTTTTCTGAATTTTCGAATAAAGCGGAACCGACTTGCGAAGAACTAAAAAGAGCATAAGAGCAAGTATCGGCAGTCCGCAGAGAAGCACGAAGCCGAAGCGGACCTCAAGCGAGATGAGCATTATAGTTCCGCCAACAAAAAATATGGGGGAACGCACGAACATACGAAGCAGCATTTCCGCAAATTCGACTATCATTGAAATATCGTTTGTCATTCTTGTTACGAGCGAGCCCGTTGTAAAACGGTCGGTCTGCTCGATTGAGAGCGACATCACCTTGCGGTAGGCGTCGCAACGAAGGTCGTTACCCATACTCTGTGCCGCCTTTGCCGCAAAATATGCACAGCTGACTCCAAACGTGCCGCCGATAAGTACTATAACGAGCATAAGGATACCGAAGGTCACGATGACCTGCATAGAGCCGTAAGGACCCTCGCCAAAAAGAGCCGACATAACGAAGCTGCCCAGAACGTTTTTCGAGACGTCACCGTTTTCTATGATGCCGCAGTCGACAATGACCGTCATAAGACGGGGCAAGCAAAGGTCTGCAAGCACCTCACCAATCATAAGAAGGGGAGATATTATAGCAAAAATCGCATAGGGACGAAGGTATTTAAAAACTGTTTTCATTATTTATCCGTCTCCCCCTTGTCAAAGTCGCTTGAAATGAGATTGTTCCGAATTTTTGTGAGAAGGAGCATAAGAGTCTCGCACTCTTTTTCGTCAATGCCCGAGAGAGCCTTTGAGTCTACCGATTTTATCAGCTTTATATGCTCACGGTCTATCTCTCTGCCGTGCTCGGTCAAAAAGACGCGAACAGCACGTCCGTCGTTTTTGTCGCATTCGCGACGAACGATGCCTTCTTCTTCCATTTTTTTGAGAATTACGCTGACGGTGGGTGCTTTGAGGTGAGTTGAATGCACAAGCTCAAGCTGAGTCGTGCCGTCGCCCGACGCCAAAAAGGCGAGAACGAGATGAGCACCGGGTTGCGTCATAACGCCCTCAGCGTCCTCTCTTTCTCTCATTTTTCCTCTGAAAAGTCTCGCAATCTCGTTGCAGAGCTTAACGGGATTGTCGCTAAGCTCCACCCGAGGCGGCGGCGAGACCGGAATTATCTTTTCCGTTTTAGCCATTCTTGTTATTGTTCCTTTCGGTGATATTTATTGTTTCAAATTTTGCAAACGAAGTTTCTACCTTTAGGTAATTTATCGGTGAGGCTTAGGGGAAGTGGTTGAAAAGTTTTTGCGTCTCTTTTTTCAAAAAGAGACCGCAATCCAACGCGCGTAGCGTTGGTCGCTCGTCGCAACGAGCGAAACTCCCCTATCGTTCGAAACGCCACGAAGGGTGA
>JAFVSI010000072.1 GCA_017503865.1 Clostridia bacterium
AACGTAGTTTATTACTGCGGAGAAAACGTAGTTTGTTACTGCCTTGCCGCTTGAATTCTTAAGCGAGGGGAACAAAACAGCAAAGTCTCCGTTTCCTGCAGTTGTTACCTTAACGCCGTCTGCGGTAGGCATAACTACGCTTGTGTTAAGTGCTGTGCTTGTTGTAGTATTTTCATCAACAGCAGTAGCCCATCCGCCGCTGGATTGACCACCGTTTTTGTACCAAGTGCTGTACTTAGGAGGACCTGCAAGCCAGCCCTCAGGCAATGCTGTGGTGCTCGTAAGGTCGGGATCGTAAACCGTTTCACCGATAACGAATGACTCGGGGGTAATGTTTGTATCTACGGGAGCTATCTCCTCCTCGTAGAATACGTCAAGGTCAGACCACTCCGCCGATGACATCGGGGCTGTAACTGCGTTAAGGGATGCTACAAGAAGCGGCAAAACAATTGCGAAGGTCGCTACAATTGCCACTATCCTGATTCTTCTTGAACGTGTCATAAAAATTCTCCTTTTCAAAAAGTTTCATAAATCATATTTTTACTATGATAATGTATATAATTATTTTACCCCAAACAAAACCACAAGTCAATGCACAAAAAAGACTAATTTTCTTGTTCTAATTGTGCATTATGTCTATTTTTTTGAGGTGTTTTTTTGGATTTTTCCCACATTCCCACATTTGTTCTTTGTAATAGCGAATGGTTGGGCGTTAAACGAAATGTTACCAAAAGACTTCTTTGCGTTATCTTTGGATAAAGACAAATTTATTTTTCTACCGTTTAAAACAAAGAAAACCACCTCGAAAGGTGGTTTTCTTCAATATTTAAAATCTTACTTGTGTGACTTGAGAATACGAATATACTCCTCAACTAAAAGCTCTGCGGTTCCCGAGCCGAAGAGAGTTGCCTCGGTCTCGTATCCGCCATACTCCTCCCACGCCTCGCGTGAAGGCATATATGCGTGGTCGCCGTCAGCATTAGTCATAATAAAGGTAGTCTTGAAGGGAGAGCCCTCTCTTATCTGAACACCGTTGTTATCGAACATCTCGTAAGGAACTGCAATAAACGCTATATCACCGAAAGAAACACAGCCGAGGTACATCTTTATTGTATCTTCCTTGTTTCGTGCAACGATATATTTTTCTTCCTTAGTTGCCTTGCCTGCATCAAAATTCTTTTGAGCTGCCGCAACTACTGCCGCGTCGTCCTTCTTCATGGGAGCATCATACTTCTCTGCGGTAGTCTTTACGTTACCCACCTCAAGCTTTTCCATCTTGTCGGTCTTTGAAATGTCAACTACTACCTTTGCAAGTGCCTTACCAACCTCGATAAAGTCCTTGTACTTTCTCATGGAACGGTTGGGGGGATTGAGGTTGATGTTGCCGAGTGCACCTGAGAAATATGCTACGAGTGCGTCATCGTCCGTACCCTCAACGCCTTCTCTTACGTAGCGAACAAAGTCAGCCGAGATAGAGGTAGGCATTGCCGAAATTGCGTGTGCGGGGTGTGCCTGCCAGTTTACAATAACTACGTCCTTCTTGCCCTCTCTTACAAAACGAAGTGCAAGAACGGTATCGTCAGCCTCGCTTACACATTTAACAGACTTGTTTGTAGGATTTACAGAGGACATCGTTCCATCGGAATTTATGTAACGGCGAACAAATGCCATTCCCGTTGACTTACCCTCTCCAAGATATGCAGTTGCATCGCTAAGGTCGGCAATCGCCTCCTTTGCGGCATCAGCCATTTTCGGAAGAAATACCGAGGTTGCCCAAGCGGCATTTGAATCGGGATAAAGCGAGGAGTGGGTGTGTATTGCCGAGATAAAGATATTCTCTTCCTTAACCTTTGTTACCGCCTTAATTCTCGCCTTTACGGTATCACTGTATTTCTGCGAAATATTCTGCGTGTCAATGGTGTAGATAAGAGACGTTGTCTTACCGTCATTGAAAGCAATGCAGGTGGCAGTAAGGTCGCTGTCAACTCTATTAAAGCCCGCACTCTTCATCTGTGCCTCGGTGGGAGTTATAACCACTCTCGAAAAGCCTACCTTAAATTCACCTGTGTAAGGTCCTGCGGGGGTATTCTCTGCCTGTGAGTCGCCTGTATCATCTGAGGAGGAAGTTGTGTCGCCGCACGCAACAAGCGATACAAGCATAAAAAGTGCAAGTATTAAGCAAATTATTCTTTTCATATTTTTTCCTTTCATAGGGACAAGAATTATTATTTTGTTTTAAGTCTCTTAAGCATATCTATATACTCAGCAACCATCTTTTCGCCCTCACCGGGAGCGAACTCGGTGTTTTCAACCTCATATCCGCCGTAGGTGGTATATGCCTCGATTGAAGCAACGTACGCGAGTGCTCCACCTGCATTTGTGAGAATAAAGGTGGTCTTGAAGGGAGAGCCTTCCTTTATCTGAACGCCGTTGTTATCGAACATCTCGTAGGGAGCTGCAATAAACGCAAGATCTCCGAAGGAAAGTCCTGCCATAGGCACGCTTATCGTTGTAGCGCTTGATTTGTTTCTCGATACGACAGCTTTAGGTCCGTAGGTTGACTGCCAACCGTACTTCTTCAAAAGAGCCGTTTGCTCCTTAGAGCCGTTAGTAAGTGCAAGCACCTCATTTGCCTGCGCAACTCTCTCCTCGCTGTCCTTCCACATCTCTGCCTTATAGGTCTTGTTGTCTATCTTGATCGGTCCTGCCTCAAGGCTTTCCATCTTACCTGAGTTGAGAACGTCAAGTATAACCTTTGCAAGTGCCTGCGAGGAATCCTGATAGCTTCTGTATTTCTTGAGCGAGGGGATAGGAGTGTTGCTGCCACCGATATTTCCCGAAGCTCCTGCAAAGTATGCAACAAGTGCATCGTCATCCGCTTTTTCTATATCGCCTCTTATGTAAAAGTTTCTATCAGCCGTAAGTGCCGCAGGCATCATCTCAACTGCACTTGCAAGGTGGCACTGCCAGTTTACTGCAACTACGTCCTTCTTGCCCTCACGAACAAAGCGAATAACTCCAACGGTATCGTCAGCCTCGCTTACGTGCTTAACTGCCTTTGCAGAGCTTGCCGCAGGAGAGTTTACTCCGCTGTAAGTACCGTCCTCAAGAAGGTATCTACGAACGAACGCCATTCCCGTTGTCTTGCCTGTTCCAGCCAATATTGTTGCATCCGTAAGGTCTGCAATAGCCTCCTCGGCTGCCTTTACCATATTAAGCTGTGTAGCACTCGTCCACTTCTGAACTGCCGCCTCATTGTTGGGATTTCCAAGTGTGGGCGAGGAGTGGTTATGGGTTGCGTGAATTATAACGTTCTTTTCAGGAACTCTTGTTGCCGATTTAATACGAATCCTTATTGCATTACAGTGATCCTCCGAAACGTTACAGAGGTCAACCGTGAAAACGAGAGCCGTAGTCTCACCGTCGTAAAAAGCAATACAGGTAGCGTAAATGGGATCGCTTACCGACTTTATGGTGCTCTGTCCGTTCTTTCTCGAAATGGGGAGCATCTGGGGCGTTATATCTACTCTTGAATATCCAACCTTGAATACACCGTCATATTTCTCTTCCGCTACTTTTCCGCTTTCAGCCTCTTTTTCCGTCTCGTTTGAGCTATCGTCGGGTGTACCCGGTGTATTATTACATGCAACGACCGACAAAAGCATGATAAGCGTAAGTACTATACAAAGTAATTTCTTGATCATAAATTTTCTCCTTGACAAACTTGACTAATTTAGGCTCTTATTGTTTTTCTCTGTGTTTTTTGAGCATATCAAGGTAGACCTCGACAAGCTTTTCGCCCTCTCCGGGAGCAAAGTCTGTATTGTCGACCTCATATCCGCCATAGGTGGTATATGCCTCAATTGAGGGGAGATATGCAAGAGCACCGTCTGCGTTTGTAAGAATGAAGGTTGCCTTATAGGGCGAGCCCTCCTTTATCTGCATACCGTTCGTATCGTGCATCTCGTAAGGAGCCGCAACGAGTGCGAAATCACCGAACGAAAGTGCCGAAAGGAAGCAATCTATCGTTGTAGCCTTGCTGCTATTTCTGCTTACTATCTTTCTCGGTGCGTACATTGTATTGAAGTTGTATTTGACTTGGAGAGCTTCCTGCTTTTTCTTATCCTTTTCGGCTATGGTTTCCTTAGCCTGTGCAATTCTCTCCTCGCTATCCTTCCACATCTCTGCCTTGTAGGTCTTATGGGATATGGTTATCTTGCCTGCCTCAATCTTTGTAAGCTTTTCTACGCCCATACTGTCGTAAATAAGCTTACCGAGTGCTTTTCCTATCTCCTGATAGTTTCTGTACTGACGAAGTTCTTGTGTAGGAGCTGTGAGGTTGATGTTACCCGATGCTCCTGCAAAATAAGCTATGAGAACCTCGTCTTCCTTACCGAGAACTGCGTCTCTTATGTAGTACATAAGGTCGGATGTAAGAGTTGTGGGCTTTGCGTTAACCGCAGACGCCAAGTGTGCCTGCCAGTTTACCATAAGTACGTCTGCCTTATCCTTGCGGACAAAGCGGACCATTTGGAGTGTATCGTCTGCCTCACTTGCGGGACCTGCAACGGGGGTATTACCCTGAAGTCCCTTAGGAGTGCTGGTATTTGAATAGGTAACACCGTCTTCGTGTACCCAGCGGCGTACCCAAGCCATTCCCGTTGTCTTTGCAGTTCCGTAGTAGATCTCAGCATCGGTAAGATCGGCAATCGCCGCCTTTGCCGCCTCAACTACCTTATTGGCAACGGCTGTACCGTGCTTAGCACCTGCGGGTGTACCGTAGGGAGCGGTGGGATGAGGACCTGAGTGGTTATGTGTGGTGGAGAATATAATATTCGCCGCAGGCACTTTAGTCGCTATCTGAATGCGGCTCTTAAAGCTCTCGCTATCCTCAAAGCGAATATTCTGCACGTCAAGCGTGTAGATAAGTACTGTATTTTTTCCGTCGTTTACAGCTACGCAGGTAGCGTAAATGGGATCTTGTATAGTTGTGATCTTTTCGCCCTCTTCATTTCTTGTATAAGGCAACTCATCCTCGGTATAGCTGATATCGACCGTAGCATAACCGACCTTGAATACACCGTCATACTTTTCGGCATCGACCTTGCCGCCTGTTGCCTCGGGGCTTGTTGTGTCCTCGTTATTATTGGGCGTTTGGTTGCAAGACACAATTGACGTAAGCATCAAAAGTGCAAGCAATAAGCAAAGTATCTTTTTCATAGTATTTCCCTTTCTGTTAGCGAAAAAAATCACTTAATTCCTCTGAATTCCTTAAGCATACGAAGGAACTCGTCAACCATCTTTTCTGCCTCACCGCAAGCTATTTCTGTATTATCTACCTCGTATCCGCCGTAAATGGTGTATGCCTCGTAAGACGGAACGTAACCCTGTGCTCCGCCCGAGCAGGTGAGAACGAAGGTGCTCTTGTAGGGTGAGCCGTCCTTTATCTGCATACCGTTCGTATCGTGCATCTCGTAAGGAGCGGACACGAATGCAAGGTCACCGAATGCTATTGCACCGAGATACTGCTCTCTGTGTGTTACAGAGCCGTTGCGGCTTGCAATCTGCTTGGGAGCGTAAAGGGAGTTAAAGTTGTACTTGACCATAAGAGCCTTCTGCTCATTTGAGCCTTCCTTAAGAGCAAGGACCTCTTTTGCCTGTGCAATTCTCTCCTCGCTGTCCTTCCAAACGAGTGCCTTATACGTTGTAGTATTTGACTGAATCTTTCCGGGCTCGAGCTTTGTAAGGTTTTCTACCGCCATAGTATTTGCGATAAGCTTACCGAGAGCTTTTCCTACCTCTTGGTAATTTCTGTACTGCTTTAGCTCAGGCGTGGGAGCATTAAGGTTAATGTTACCCGATGCACCCTGGAAATAAGCTACGTAAACGTCGTCCTCGTTGCCCTCAACCGCATCTCTTACGTAGAAAGCAAGGTCAGACGTGAGCTTTTTAGGCATCGCGTTTACAGCCGACGCCAAGTGTGCCTGCCAGTTTGTCATTACTATATCCGTCTTATCCTTACGAACGAAACGGATAAGCTGAAGTGTATCGTCAGCCTCGCTTGCAGGACCTACTATGGGAGACTTACTCTTGAGTCCCTCAACGGTACCCGTATTCGAATAGGTTCCGTCTGCGTGTACGTAACGGCGTACCCAAGCCATTCCCGTTGTCTTAGTCGTACCGTAGTAAACCTCGGAATCGGTAAGGTCAGCAATTGCCTCTTTTGCCGCATTAACGAGGTGATTTGTAAGCTCGGTGTTCCACTTGTCCGCCTGTGCGTTGCCTCGGGGTGCCTGAGGCGTAAACGCCGAGTGGTTATGCGTTGCTGAGATCATTATGTTCTCAACAGGCACCTTTGTCATTATCTTAATGCGAAGAAGATATGCCGAATAAGTATCTGCTGCGATGTTAGGAAGGTCAACGGTGTAAAGAAGTGCCGTTTTTTCTCCGTCGTTTACTGCTATACAAGTAGCATAGATGGGATCGAGAACGTCGGAAATCATTGTTCCGTCCTTACGTGGGTGAGGAAGCTGTGAGGGAGTTATGTCAACTCTCGAAAAGCCTACCTTAAAGATACCGTCATACTTTTCGGCATCAGCCTTAACGTTTTCGGTTGCGGGAGCATCGCTCTCTCCGCTATTCGTCGTATCGTCACTGTTGTTGTCTGGCTTGCCGCAGGACACAATTGATACAGTCATCAAAAGTGCCAGAAGCAAGCAAATAATCCTTTTCATTTATAATTTTTCTCCTTTTCAATAAAAATTTGTAATGAAAATTTATATTTTAATTTACTTTTTCGTTATTTAATGCCCTTATGTTCACGGAGAATTGTGAGGAATTCTCCAACTATTCTTTCGCCCGTGCCAAACTCGTCAACTGCGGTATAAACCTCGTATCCGCCGTTTGGAACCGCAAGGGCTGAGGGCACGTATGCACCCGCTCCACCTGCGTTTGTGAGAACGAAGGTCATATTGTACGGTGAGCCGTTCTTAAGCTCCATTCCGTTTGTATCGAACATTTCATAAGGAACAGCGGCAAATGCTATATCACCGAAGGATATAACACCAAGACGGTGTTCTCTTGTTGCCTTGTAATTTGTATTTCTGCTAATTATCGAATTGATTTCCTTTGCACCCTCAAAGCCATACTTGGCTGCAATCGCAAGAACTGCTGCATCACCGTCATAAAGGTTGAGTGCTGAAATTTCTGCCTGTGCCTTCTTTGCCTTTTCAACTGTTTCGGCATCGTCCTTACGCACGTTTGTGGTTACGATTTTTACATCTGCTTGGAGCTTACCTGCCTCGACCTTTGTAAGAGGAGTCTCGATTATTGCTTCGGCTACTGCCTTACCCATTTTTTGATAATTACCGAATTTCTTAGTTCCGTCAACGTGAGCACCGGTCGCTATATTACCCGATGCACCTACGTAAACTGCGAAAAGAGCGTCCTCGTCAAGTATTTCAACCATCGACCTGAGTATATCTGCAAGGTCTGCCGAGATAGAATTCTTGACATAATTACCTGCCTCGGTAAAGTGAGTTTGAAGATTTGATATTAGAATATCCTTTTTATCCTCACGGACAAATCTTATAATCTGAACCGAATTGTCTGCCTCGGACTCGTAAGCCGTGATCTTTCCGTTATTAGGCTGTCTCCAGATACCGCCGGGAGTTCCGTCCTCGTAGATCCAACGACGAACGAACGCCATTCCCTTTACCTCGGTGG
>JAFVSI010000073.1 GCA_017503865.1 Clostridia bacterium
CGGTTACGTCGCCGTCCTTGAGGATATCAACGATACCGTCAGCAGCGATTCTTGTTGCTGCCTTAGCCTCTGCCTTGAGCTCACCTCTCTTACGAAGGATGGTTATTGCCTCCTCCATATCACCGTTAGCCTCAACGAGAGCCTTCTTACACTCCATCATACCGATACCAGTCTTTGCACGGAGCGCTGCAACGTCTTTTGCTGTTATATTAGCCATTTTAGTTATTTCCTTTCTAATTATTACGAAATTTTAGAGCCGATTACTTCAGTAATTATTACAACAGTAATTATTACTCAGCGTCAGTAGCCTCAGCTTCAGCCTCGGTTGCCTCAACCTCTTCAGCTACAGCCTCACCCTGTCTGCCCTCGATCATTGCGTCTGCAAGAGCTGCAGAGATGAGCTTGATAGCACGGATAGCGTCATCGTTACCGGGAATGATGTAGTCAGCATCGTCAGGATCACAGTTGGTGTCAACGATAGCGATTACGGGAATACCAAGCTTCTTAGCCTCGAGAACTGCGTTTCTCTCCTTCTTGGGGTCAACGATAAAGATTGCGGAAGGAAGCTCCTCCATAGTCTTGATACCGCCGTAGCTCTTCTCAAGGTCGAAAATTTCCTTCTGCTTCATAGCAACTTCCTTCTTGGGAAGAAGCTCGAATGTGCCATCCTCCTGCATCTTCTCAAGGCTGTTGAGACGAGCGATGGACTTCTTGATGGTCTTGAAGTTTGTCATCATACCGCCGGGCCAACGAACGTTTACATAGTACATTCCGCAACGCTGAGCCTCTTCCTTGATTGCGTCAGCTGCCTGCTTCTTTGTACCTACGAAAAGAAGTGTTCCACCCTGCTCGGAGAGCTCACGAACAAAGTTGTAAGCCTCTTCGAACTTCTTAACGGTCTTCTGAAGGTCGATGATGTAGATGCCGTTTCTTTCGGTAAAGATGTACTCCTGCATCTTAGGATTCCATCTTCTTGTGTGGTGTCCAAAGTGAACACCTGCTTCAAGCAATTGCTTAATTGAGATTACAGACATTTTATGTCCTCCTTCGGTTGATTTCCACCACGTCGTCCTCGGCATATTTATTCCTCTCGTGAGAAACACCGATACGCCCGCCACAACGTGTGTGATATTTTATTTTGCGGATTTGCCGCATTGCGAGATATTATACCATAATTATAATCGCGACGCAATAGGCATTTCCTAAATTAACAAATTATTTACAATTTCAGCTATTAAACCCTCAAAAATTTCATTTTTCCTTACTTATCTGCTTTGCGGGACGCTCAATTCTCACAGCACCCGCGAAAAAATACACAGTAGCACTGAGAAGGGGCGGCACAAATGACAGCCACAAGTAAAGCATACTCGAAAATCCTTCTATATCAAAAAGCTTTTCAAGGCTCGGAACCGTAAAGCAAAGAATGCAAAAAACGAGCATAAACGAAAGATATACGATGCCAAGCACACGGGGCTTTTTCTTTAGAGTTTTCTTGAGACGCGGCAAATTCACTATTCTCAAATCGAATTTGAGGCAAAGGAAAACGGCGACGTGGAAAAAAACAAACGTAACGAGTGAATACTCGGTCTTATCTATGTATTTTGGAACGTTCGGGAAAAGCGAGACTATCTCGGGAAGAAGTGACGCAAAAAGTGCTCCGCCCGCAAAGCAGATTATGCGTGTCAAATTTTGGTTCAGCGGGAAAAGCATTTCGAGCGTTGCCTCGAGGTAAGACCTCTTATGAATATTCACTTCCCTGTCGCTTATATAGTAGAGCAGAACGAAGAGGTCTGCGATCATTCCGCCAAGGACTATATGCCTTACGTCAAGTGCCGTACCACCGAAAAGCATAGGAACCATAACGAGCACGAGTCTTGTAAGCTGGATACATACGAGATACCTGAAAAATCCCGCAACTCTCACCGCTACCGATGTCGCGTTTGAGAATGCCGAGCTTAACGAGGCGAAGCCGCCCCTTCTCTCGAGCTTTTGCTTTTTGTCAGGACGGGGGATAAGCACGTCAGCCTTGCGACGCTCGCTCTCAGCTACCTCTGCCCTTGCGGGATCGTCAAAGGTATGGAGCGTGTCTATCTCCTCTTCAAATCTTCCTTTTAATTTATAATCGCAAGAGGAAAAGCTTACGTAAACGTCTGCCATTCGGTATATCTTTTCAAACCGTTCGTCAAAGCCGCAGACTGCAACTCTCTCTCTGTTTGCGTGAGCCACACCGATAAGGTCGCATATCTCCTTGTCGGAGAAAGACTCATACGTGCCAAAGCTTCCTAATTTATATGAAAGAGGCAGCCCGTTTTTCATAAGGGCATCTCTTGTCATCGCCTCACCGCAAAGCTCATTTGGATAAACGCCGCAAGACGTCACTTTACCGTAAGCAAGGGTATTCTTAAAGAAAATGGGTTTTACACCGAGAGCTTTAATTTTTTCTATTGCTACGCAGGCGTCTTTGTCGTACGCCTCTCCGAAAACGAGCATACCGACGAAGGTGCGTTCACCGTATTCGCTGCCCACGAGCCTCGAAACTGTAAAGACCAGAACACTTCTGCCGCCGTTTGCCTTTGTGCGAAAAGCATTCATAAGTCTGCCCCTTGCGTCCTCGTCAAGAGGAGCTCTTCCGCCGTCAAAAAGGCAGTCGCTGCAATCGTTAATAATGCTGTCGCTATAGGCGACCGAAAGCATATATTTTTCACCGAATTCACTGTAAAAAAGCTTATCGTCGATATCTGTGCCGTTTCTCGTAGCCGCTGAAAAGCCCGTGATATTACACCTTATTCCAAGTGCTCCCTTGTCGGCAGAGGATCTTTCTATAAATTCCTTTATCGCACCGTCAAAGTGCTGTGAGCTTTCGGGCCCAGCCGAAAGAGACGTCCTTTGAGCACTGTCGTAAAGAGCCACAAGCTCGGCAAGACGCTTTTCCGCCTTGCCTATTCTCTCCCCTTCCTCAAAGGAGCATTCACCGTCAGCGGTAACGCTTCTTTCAAAATGAAGGATACCGTCGGTAAAAACAGCATTGTCAAGAACGAAAAGATATTTTACGTCGGCAAGCTTGTCCATTGTATCGCAAGAACGCACAACAGAGGGCTCGTATGCCGAAAGGCACCGCTTCATCGACACGGTATAAAACGCCTTACACACCGTCACCGCCGTCTGCGTCATCGACGTAGCGGCAATTGCAAGTGCCGTCATAAACGATACAAAAAGAGAAAGTGTGGTATTCCCCAAAATAACGCTCAGCACGCTGAAAGGAAGGATAACGAGCATAAGAATTATGCCGAGCCTTCTGCAGTAGTTTTTAAAGAGAGTGAGAAGTCGCGGTATCCGTCCGTGTGCTTTCGACTCAGACGGTAAAGCACCGAGCTTCGCACCGACATATGTATAATCGCCCGTCGCGGTAACTATCGCTCTCGCTGTGCCCGAAACGACGACAGACGCGGCGTGTACCGTATTTGAAAATCTCGTGGGATCGTACTCGTTTTGGGGAACTCTGCTCTCAGCCGCCTTGTCAAGCAAAATATATTTGCCCTTCTCAACAAGCATTTTTACCTTTAGCATACTCGAGCTTACAAGACGTGCGTCAGCGGGAACAATGTCGCCCTTTTGCAATAAAATTACGTCTCCCGCAACTACATTCTCGGCTAAAACCGAATAAACTCTTCCCTCGCGTATGACCTTGCACCTCGGCAAAAAGACTCGCTCAAGTGAGTCACAGAAAAACTCTGAGCGGTAATACAAAAGGAAGGAGACGACAAGATTAAGAACAAGAACAACCGCAGTTACCGTTCCCACCTCTCTATAATCAAAAAAGAGTGCGAGGAAGGACATCGCGAGAAGCATTACGTAAGCAAAGTCGGAGACTATCTCGCCAAGATAGGAGATAGGCGTCCTTGCGGGCACGAAAAAGACCTTGCCGTTCTTCTGAGAAAAACGCCAACGAGCCGCCTTGCGGGAAAGTCCCGAGGCGGCGTTGGTCTTAAGTTTATTTTCTATCTCATTCAAAGAGAGCAAAAACCATTTTTCGTTCATAAGTTACCAAACTTTTTTGCCAAATGCGGCATTTATTTTAGAGGCACTCGATAACGAGCTTGTCGTTCTCCTCGGAGTAGCCTATCATAACGGTTGCTATCTTGCCCGAATAATTTGAGATCATCTTCTCGGCAAGAACATCCTCGATCTCGCGACGGATAAATCTACGCATATTTCTCGCACCGAACTTGTAGGAATACGAATTCTTTGCCACGTATCTTGCCGCAGCATCGGTGTAATCGAGTGTTATCTCCTTCTCCGAAAGAACGCTGCGAAGCTCGCCGAGCATTATCTTTGCTATCTCGACAAAATCGTCCTCGCTAAGAGAGCGGAAGGTGATTATCTCGTCAACTCTGTTTATAAATTCGGGACGAAGGAAGCTTGAAAGTGCCTTCATCGTCTTATTCTCGGTCAGACTTTGCTCGTCGGAGAAAAATCCAACGGTAGATGCCGAATTATCCGAGCCCGCATTCGTCGTCATAACGATAATAGTGTTTTCAAAGTTGACCGTCTTTCCCGAAGCATCGGTAATTCTTCCGTCGTCAAGTATCTGGAGAAGAATATTAAGAACGTCGGGGTGTGCCTTCTCTATCTCGTCGAAAAGGACTACCGAATAAGGACGTCTTCTTATCTTCTCGGTAAGCTGTCCCGCCTCGTTGTAGCCAACGTATCCTGGGGGAGCTCCTATGATTCTCGATACCGAATGCTTTTCCATAAACTCAGACATATCGAGTCTTATAAGCGTTTCGGGAAGCTTAAAAAGGTCAGCCGCAAGAGTTTTTACAAGCTCGGTCTTACCCACGCCCGTAGGTCCTGCAAATATGAAGGAAACGGGCTTACGCTTATAGGAAATTCCCGCACGGCTCCTCTTTATAGCCTTTGCGACAGCCTTAACTGCCTCGTCCTGCCCTATGATACGCTCACGAAGACGGCTCTCAAGGCTGTCGATTCGCTGAAATTCGTTCTCGGTTATGCTCGACGCGGGAACACCCGTCCATATTTCAATAACCGAAGCTATATCCTCAGTAGACAGCTCAATGCTCTCGCACGAAGGCTCTATCTCGCGAAGTCTCTCGGAGAGCTGTATCTCCTTTGCCTTGATGTTGGCTATCTCCTCGTAATTTCTCTGTACTATTTTTTCGTCCGACGAAGTATCCGACTCTATCTTCTCTCTGCTGTCCTTAAGACTGAGAAGCTCCTCGCGTATCTTTTGTGCCTCATTGAGCACCGAGCTTGAAAGTGAAAGATAGGACGCCGCCTCGTCAAGAAGGTCTATCGCCTTGTCGGGCAGGTATCTGTCGGTTATATATCTCTCGGAAAGAACTACCGTTTTTCTGACAACGTCCTCGGGTATTCTTATCGAGTGGAATTCCTCGTAATAGTGCTTGATTCCGCCAAGCATCTCGACAGTCTCGTCGATAGAAGGCTCTTCGACCGTTACGGGCTGGAAGCGTCTCTCAAGAGCGGTGTCCTTTTCGATATACTTTCTGTACTCGTTAAGCGTTGTAGCACCGATAACTCTTACCTCGCCACGTGAGAGGGCGGGCTTGAGAATATTAGCCGCACTCACGCTTCCCTCGGAGTCACCCGTGCCGACAATGTTGTGTACCTCGTCAATAACGAGAATAACGTTGCCCGCTTCCTTTACCTCGTTAAGAAGTCCAAGTATTCTCGACTCGAACTGACCTCTGAACTGTGTTCCTGCAACGAGTGCGGTGAGGTCGACGAGATATATCTGTATTCCCTGAAGCTTGTAGGGCACCTTTCCGTCGGCTATCCTCTGTGCAAGAGCCTCGGCAATTGCCGTCTTACCGACACCGGGCTCACCGATAAGACAGGGGTTGTTCTTCTGACGGCGGCAAAGAATTTGTATAACTCTGTCAAGCTCACGCTCGCGGCCTATAATTCTGTCAAGCTGACCGTCAGAGGCCTTCTTTGTAAGATTGCGGCAGTAAGTATCAAGAAATTTATTTTTCTTTGATTTTGCGTTTTCTTTTCTTTTATTCCTCTCGGACGAGCCTCTCGCACCCTCATCAGGTGCTGGCATAGGCGTTCCCGCCTCGCCGAATATCTGAGGAAAGTCTATCGCGGGAGCTCCGCCGTCCTCGCCCTCGTCTGCGTCGTTGGCAAGAGGCAGATTGCTTGCCCCCTCGAGCATTTCGTTGACTTCCTGCTCCATATTCTCGAGCTGCTCGGGCGTAATGCCGAATTTGTCCATTACGTTGTCGAGCATATTGTCAACAGGGACGCCCATCTGCTTTGCACAGCTTATGCAAAGTCCCTCGCTCAGTTTATTGCCGTTTTCAATTCTCGTCACAAAAACGACGGCAACTCGCTTGTGACATTTTGAACACATTACCATAATCTAAAAACCTTAACTTTATTATAAAGATTCGTTTACCTTTTCTGTTTCGTTGACCTTTTTCTTCGGACGTTTAAGCGAAGAATAGTAGTGCTTTACGTATGCCGCAAAAGCACCGAGTGCAAACACCGCTGCGGGAATGCAGAGTGCCGCATATGCAAAAGCGTTGCCCGCAAGATAATTCTTAAAGATAATTGAAAGTGCAACGGTCAAATAAAACAGACACGCCGCCGCCTTTCCGTACCATTTGCTGACGACCACTACGTTGCGTCTCTTGATAACGATAAGCCCCATAACGAGCGTCACTATCTCCTTAAAGAAGAACACAAGAGCAAACCAATTCGGCAAGATAGCCTTCATACTGAGGATAAATACGACCGTGCATTGCATCAGCTTATCCGCAAAGGGATCGAGTATTTTTCCAAGCTCTGTTATCCAACCGTTTTTCCTTGCCAGAAAACCGTCAAGCACGTCGGTAGCTCCCGCCAAAAGAAATATGAAGAGAGCCCAGTAAAGAGTTGAGTCATTATCTTGTAAAGAGAGATATATAAAAACAAATACAAGCACTATGCGAACGATGCACAGCATATTAGGAATCCATTTTAATTTTTCTTTCATCTCAAACTTCCCAAAATTTTATTTTTTTAATTAGAACAAGGAAATTCCCTTATCCCCTATAAATCCTACGAAATACTTAAGTATCGAAGAATCCTCTATCATATTGCCGATATTCGTAATTATCTCGGCATTCTCATTGACTACACCTACGACCGT
>JAFVSI010000074.1 GCA_017503865.1 Clostridia bacterium
ATTTGAGGTACATAGAGATTATATAGACATTCAGTACATCGTCAGCGGTGAGGAGATCATGGGCAACGAGTCTCTTGACAAGCTCACCCCCGCGACCGAGTACAAGCCCGACGTGCAGAAGCTTGATCTCAACGACGAATACGACAAAATAAAGCTCGAGGCAGGCGAGTTTGCAATATTCTTCCCCTATGAGCCCCACGCTCCCGGCATTGCCGTTGACGACAAGCCTATAGAGGTAAAGAAAATTGTTGTAAAAGTTCTTGCGTGATTTTAATTAAATAAAAATTCCCCCGAGAGACTTTGAGAAACGTCTTTCGGGGGATTTTTTTCTTCATATTTGTTGAAATCCAATATATGAAAGTTTTGGGAGCTCGAACCCTTTTGGGGAAGGGTTCGTAAAAAAACTAACACAAACTAACTCCCCGACAAATACCAATTTATAAAACAAAGAAAAGGGGAAGACGTTAAAAACATCTTCCCCTTCATAAATAATGACTTTTTAATTTTTAGTCATAGGATCTATGGGAATATTGTTAAAGAATTTCTCGGCATCGGTGAGGATCTTTTCGATACGGTCGGTCATCACGTAAAATCCGCCGTCGCCGTTGATGGTGATATATGCTTTACGCGAGGTGAGCTTGTGGAATTTGAATTCCTTAACGCTACCCTCGGTGTCCTTGACGGTCATCGTAAGGAGAAGCTTCGAGTCATCGGCAAGGAGAGCCGCCTCTTCTGCCTCGCTGAGCTTATATTCGTCAACGATAGTTCCTACAAGAAGCGTCTGATAGAACTGCCTAAATAGGCTGGTCGCGTATCTTACGTACTCCTTGCGGACGCCGTTCGGTGCGATGATCTCAATAGTATCGGGCGACGCCTTTATCTTGTAGCCGTCATAGGTCTCGATATATCCGTCATAGCACTTGACCTGTCTGCCAAGCCTGTTGTATGCAAGATATGCAGACGTTATCGTGCCCGACTGTCCCTTGTAATTCGTTACCGAGAGATCGGTGGGAGTTACTGTCCAGTAAACGCCGTCCTTGTCCATAACCGTTATGGTCGAGAAGGTGGTCGTGTCGTGTCCCTTCGAGTCGGTTGCGTGTACCTCGAGAAGTGCCGAGCTTACGTTTTGTCCGTCCTGCTGCGTTTTGGTGTTGTCAAGGTCAAAGCTTGCACTGTAATCACCGCTCTTTATATCAATGGTGTCGATAAACGCGATATTATTATCAATATAATTGTTATTTATCCACTTGGTTTGCTTCCAGTTAAGGAACTCGAAGGAGTGGGCACTTATCTCGCAGATCATATCGTAAGCGAAGAGGAACTTTTCGTCCTTGTCCTTTTTATCGGAGTCGGGGTGTCCCTCGTAAACGAAGGTGTAGGCATAGTAATTTCCAACCTCGTTAGCCTCTGAGACGTAGACGACCTGCTTTATTGTCGACGCCTTCTGCCCTGCCGCGTCAAGAAGGTCATAGTAGAAGGAAAGAATATACTTCGGGGTATACTCAATATCCTTTACGGCATTTCCCTTCTCGTCTGTTGTTTCAACGAATTTTGCAAGACCGTACTTTACAAAATCCTCGTCCTCGGGCGAGAGCTTGCAGACCTTCTCGTACGAGAGTCCGTAGAGGTTATAGAGAGCCGCCGAGATGTTGTCGACGTTCGGGTTATAGCCCTCAAGAGCCTCGTGCTCGAACACGAAGGGCTTGTTTGCTAAAATAGTTCCCTGTCTTTCTTCAAGCGGGATAAAGGTAAAATCGACCACGTACTCGGGAAGCTCACCGCCCTCGTATCTGAAAACCGAGAAATTCTCAACGTCGAGGTAGTCGCTTACCGACATCTGATACACAATCTGCGGAGAAACGAAGGTCTCGACAGAGTCAAGAAGCGTGTCACCGACACTTGCCTGAAGCACGTATACGGCGTCTCTCTTCTTTTCAACCTCGCCCGAAATATCCACGTACTGAGCGTAATATCCGCCCCCCGTGACGAGCATATCTCCGATAATTACCTTGTGCGACTTGCCCGCTATATCGGTTATGATATAGTAAGCGGGCTCATATTCGTAGGGGTTTCCCTCTTCGTCGGTTCTCGTCTCTGAAACAAGTCCGTACTCGGAGAATTCTCCCCTCTCGTCCTTTATAGGATCCTTAATTTTTTCGGTGCACATCGTGTAGCCTGCATTGACGTAAAGCTCGGTGAAACGCATCTGGTCGAAGTTTACCAGAGGCGAGCTTTCGATAGCGAAGCCGAACTTATTGTCGGGGCGGTCGTTTTCCACGTCGTAGCGAAGGAAGGTAAAGCTTCCCTTGTCATTATGCACCTCGAGCTTTGATAGCTCCTTTTGCCCTATCTTCGGGAAGATAAGAAGCTGATTTCTGTCATCGTTTGCCTCGCCGTCCTCGGTGTCCACCTGTGCGATTATCTGCGTTGCTCCCGTGTCGGCGTCTACGTCGACGAGTGTGCCTGCAGGTGTAACGAAGAAGCTGTATTCGTCCTCTGCCTCGAGCTTGTTGCCGTCCTTGTCGTAAAGACCGAACTTGCCTGCCTTTCTCATCACTCTGTATTCGGTGCCGTCAACGTCTGTAAAGGGAACGAAACGGACGAAGTGATTTATGGTAACGGCGGCGGCAATAAGGACTACCGCAAGCAAGGAGAGAATGATGATCGCACGCTTGCGGCGACCGAGCAGCGTGGCACGTGCCTTTTGCTTTTCTACGATCATCTATTCTTTCTCCTGACTATTATAACTACTCCGAGGGCGAGAGCCGTAAGAGCGGGGACTATTGTGAGAATAACTGTGTAGGTCGAAGCTTCCTTCGAAGTGATTGTATCTATCGTTGTGTCCGCGAAGGGCTTGGGATCAAGTCCGACGGGAACGGGCTCCTGACCTATGGCACGGCAGGCTGAGAGAAGCACGTCGTTGTTGCCGTAGGAGGAAGCGTCGAGAAGTGTGTGCGAGAGGAACTCGGTCGAAGCGGCGGCGATAACATAGGACGCTTCACTTACCGTCGAGTAATTTGATTCCTGAGTCTCTCTGTTTTCAACTGAGACGGTCATAAGCTTTAGCGGCTCGTTCTCGGTCGCACGGCTGACGATACTTCCGTTAGCGTAAGCGACTGCCTCAGAGCTTGTGGTAAAGACGTCGAATATCGCACGGCTGACGCCGTCAACGTAGTACGACGCGTAGTTGTAGGACTTTGTAGCGTCCTCGCTGTTCTCGTTTCTCGTAAGCTCATAAAGAGGCGAGAAGGTAATGGGCATTGCATTTTTGAATACAACGGGGGGCGGAACGGCTACGTCACGCATACTCTCGGTAATGGTAGCACCCATACCGACGTTTACGTACTCGGAGAAAATGGTGTATCCCGAAACGTCACCAACTGCCGCCTGCGAGGAGTCGGCAACGAGCTTCGGATAGGTCATACCCGTTACGTTGTCAACGTATCTGTCGAATACTATTCCCCACTCCTCAAGATATTCCTCGAAGTTTTCGAGAACGGGAGCCTCGGGAGCCATAAATACCATAAGCGAATTTGTCGCGTCAAGGAACTTGTCGAGCTTTTCTATCTCGTCAACGGGGCTTATTCCGTCGGCTACCATAAAGTCGGACTGCGGGTTGCAGACCACGAGGAGTCGGCAGTTTGCGGGAATGTCATCCTTTGCGAGATTGAGGTCCTCTACCTCATAGCCCGCGTCCTCAAGCGAGGAGACAAGGGCAGTCGAGGGGAGCGACTCACCGTGATTGTTCACGATACAAGCAACGGGCGACTCGGCACGCGTTACGGCAAGGATTCCCGCCGTAAACTTCTTTTCGGCATTGTATGCCCAAGGGGTGGTCGAGGTGGTCGTCTCGAAGGTGAAGAAGGAACGGATATCGTAAAGTCTGTATTCACTTCCGCAGGTAACTATTACGCTTGAAGGAGGAATATAGTCGTTTGCCGTCTTCTTGTAGGCAGAAACGGCAGAGGGATTTCTCACAACGTTGTGGTTTACTACCTCGATATATTCGGGGAATTTGACCTCAAGCTCAAGGGCGGTGTTATACACAAGCTTTGTGAAATATTCCGCCTCGATGGCGTCTATCTCGTCGCAGAAGATTATGCTTATCATAACGTTTTCGTCACGGTAGCCCGCGTCGCCCTCTTTGAGTCCGTTTGCCTTGTTATACGCCTTGTTCTCGGCACGGAATTTTTCTACCATCTCGATAGGAGACGAGCTGTTTTCAAAGGAGTCGTCACCGTTTTCGATTAGGTCGAAGCACTCGTCGGAGAGCGTGAAAACAAGCTCGGGAGTGAGGTCAACGTACCAAAGGAACTTTGAGCCGAGGGCGGAAAAAATGATATTGAATACTATGATTGCCGCGATTATGAGAGCCGTCATTACGACAGAGGTGCTCGCATAGCGGAATTTTCTCTTATCAAAGGTGTTGTTTCTCATTTGTTTACCCCCTATCAGCCCCAGCGTCTCTTCTCATAGACGCGGTTTGTAAGAAGAATAAAGACTGCGGCAAGCGACAGGTAATAGACCATTGCCGAGAAGTCGAGTATTCCGTAGGTGAAGTTGGTAAATCTGGATATCACGCATACCCAGTCGATAACGGCTCTTATCGCGTAAACGCTTATAAACTCGTTTACGAGGTTTAGAAGAAGCATTACGACGATTACCGAAACGGTGATGACCGCTGCGGCAAGCTGATTCTCGGTGAGCGAGGAAATGAAAAGACCTATGGCAACGAACGCCGCACCGATAAGGATTATACCGATAAGGCAGCCCACAATTCTCGAGGTCGAAGGACCTACGGGAATATAGCTCTCAACGTTTGCCGTCTCAGCACGCATATATGCGTAGAGAGGGAAAAAGTTTATTGTGGAGACGAGAAGAGTGCCCACAAACATCGTCATCGCGGCAAAGTATTTTCCGAGTATCATTCCCGTAATGCTGACGGGAGCCGTCAGGAGAAGCTGCTCTGTACGCAGCTTCTTTTCCTCGGAAAAGAGCTTCATCGTGAGAAGCGGAATGAGAATTATAAAGGAGAAAAGAAGATAAACGAAGTAGTTTGAGGTGTCATAGGTGCCCTGCATAAGCGTTGAATAGCAAGCAAGGAGTGCCGACGCCGCAAGAAATACGCCAACGTAAACGTAGCCTATGGCTGTCGTAAAATATGAGCGAAGCTCTTTTTTGTATATCGCAAGCATTTTTCGTTTTATCTCCTTTCTTACTTGTTTTCGCTGTCATCGAAGAGGGACGCAAGCTTTTCGGTTGCGGTCTCTTCGTTATTTTTGGGCTTGGCAGCGGCAGTGCCCTTTTGCTCCGAAACGAGCTGGTCGGCAATCTCGTTTTCAGCCGAGTTCTTTCTTGCCACACTTCTCGTGCGTCGCTCGTAGCGGCTCTTCGGTGAGGTCTTATCAACTACCGAAATGAAGATGTCCTCAAGGCTCATACCGAGTGCCTCAAGACCGATAAGTGCCCATTTCTTTTCTGCAAGTGCGAAGAAAAGGCTCTTTCTGATGTCAACACCGACCTCGCTCTCGACCATATACGAATATGCGTCGCCGTCACGTCCCGCAAGCACCTCGGCATAGGTAACGCCGGGGCGGGCTTTGAGGAATGCGAGAACTTCCTTTTGAGGTCCGCATATCTTTACCGAGAAGCGACGGTTGTTTTCAACCGCACGGGTAATATTTTCGGTCAGCTCATCGGCAACTATCTTGCCCTTGTTGATGATTATGATTCGGTCACAGACCGCCTGTACCTCTTGCAAAATGTGAGTTGAGAGGATAACGGTATGCTCCTTGCCGAGCGTACGGATAAGGTTACGCACCTCGATTATCTGCTTCGGGTCAAGTCCGACTGTCGGCTCGTCAAAAATGATTACCTCGGGGCTGCCGATAAGCGTTTGTGCGATGCCGACACGCTGGCGGTATCCCTTCGAGAGATTTTTGATGACTCTCTTATATACGTCCTTTATCTTTGTGACCTCGCATATCTCCTCGAGATGCTTGTCCCTGTTAAGCTTGCAATTTTTAAGCTCGTAGTTGAATATGAGGTACTCCTCGACGGTCATATCCGCATAGAGAGGGGGCTGCTCGGGCAGATAGCCGATGTGCTTCTTTGCCTCAAGAGGATTGTCGAGCATATTTATTCCCGCGACCTCGACGTTACCCGACGTCATTGAGAGGTAGCCCGTGAGAATATTCATTGTCGTACTTTTTCCCGCACCGTTCGGGCCAAGAAAGCCGACAATTTCTCCCTTCTTTACCTCGAAGCTTATGTCGTCAACAGCACAGTTCGAGCCGTAGTTTTTGACAAGGTTATCTATTTTTATCATAAGATAAGTTTTCCTTCCCTTTTTATAAGAAATTCTAATAAACCATTTTATATTCTACCATATAATTATAAACATTTTGTGAACGATACGAGAA
>JAFVSI010000075.1 GCA_017503865.1 Clostridia bacterium
TAGGGAATATTCCGTTTCCGTTTACGGAACGTTGCTGTTTAAGCAACGAGGGATATTCGATAACGGCACAAACAAAACTTAAATCTTTCACAAACTTCACGTGCCGTTTTGTGTTCACCCTCTCGCGGCTATGCCGCAATTCACCCTTCGTGGCGTTTCGAACGACAGGGGAGTTTCGCTCGTTGCGACGAGCGACCAACGCTACGCGCGTTGGATGGGCGGTCGCTTTTGAAAAAGCGACGCAAAACTTTTCAACCACTTTCCCAAAGCCTCACCGCTATATCAAAATTTGAACAATCCACGCAAACCGTTATGCTTCGTTATTCTCTTCTCTGCCGAGGACTGTGATGGGGGTTATGGATCTTCCCTCGAGTATATTTAAAAAAGGCGTTTCGGTGTCGAGCTCGACTCTCGCTCCGTCGATATGTATTACGCGTAGTCCCGAATAGGAATAGCTCGACAGAGGGCGGTCGAGGGCATCGTTCGACTGTGCACATACGAGAATATCTCCTTCACGAAATCCGCTTATTATAAGAGAATGGTAAAATTCACCCTCCGAATTTCTAAGCTGTACCACATCGCCTATCTGCACCTGATTTGGCATAGTCGCACGCGTGCCGTACGGACCTATTAGACTTCCCTCTCCCCGAAATCCCATCGAGCCTACAAGAAAATTGTAAAATTCGTCAACTCCGCTCCAAGCGGGTGCACGCTCGCTCTCCGATATATAATACCAGCCGAATGTCTCGGTGTAATTCATTACGGGTGCTCCCGCATAAAGACATTGTGAGACAAAATTCGTGCAGTTTCCGCCTATTCCCGTAAAATCTATAAAAAGAGGATTTCGCGAAAGAGCCCATCGCCTTGCATATTCGACAGCCCTCTCTCTGTCATAAGGTATCTCAACTATCATTTTCTACCCCCAAAATAAAAATATTTCACTTAAAGTTTATGCGTACTGTCCCATTTTGTGTATTGAAGTATTGATAAAATTGTGGTATAATTAGATTGATATATTTTTGATACAAAAATTGGAGATTGATATGCTAAAAATTCTTCATACGGGCGACCTTCATCTTGACAGTCCCCTCTCCTCTCTCGACTTCAATGCTGCTGAGAAGGCAAGGGACAGTCACCGACAGGTTTTCAGTAAAATGATGCAATACGCAATACAGGAGGACGTTGACGTCATTCTTATTGCGGGCGACCTCTTTGACAGCAAATACGTCAGTGCCGCCACAAAGGAGCTTGTCATAAAGCTCTTTCGCGACTTTGCGAAGCCCATCGTCATCGCTCCCGGAAATCACGATCCGTACTCGTTAGTTCCCCTCTACAAAAGCGGAGCTCTGCCCGAAAACGTGCGTGTTTTCTCCACAGAGGAGCTTTCGAGATTTGATTTTGACGAGCTTGAGCTGAGCGTTTACGGCTATGCCTTCGTGACGTCCTCGCTCGAGCATTCACCCCTTGCAGAATATAACATGGCACTCGGCAAAAATCCCATACGCCTTCTTTGTGCCCACGCGGAGCTTGGTGCTCCCCTCTCGAAATATGCTCCCGTGACGGTTTCGGACATTGAGAGATTTGGCTTTAGCTATGCAGCTCTCGGTCACGTTCACAATCCGCCCGAGATAAAATCGGGTGGCACTCCCATAAGCTATTGCGGATTTCTCTTCGGTCGAAGCTTTGACGAGCTTGGCGAGGGCGGTGCTTACCTCGTCACGCTTGACGGCGACAAGACCAAGTCGAAGCGGGTGGTATTTTCGGAGCAGTCCTTCATTCGCGAGGAGCTTGACGTAAGCGGTGCTGCCGATGAGTCCGAATTATCGCAGAAAATATCCGATTTTATAATCGAAAAAGGATACGGAGAGAATATTTCTTTGCGTCTTACGCTTGTCGGAACTGTCGATATAACGCTCACCGTCAACGAAAAGGCACTCGAGAAAAATCGGGGCGAGCTTGCTCTCCTTGAAATAAAGGACCGCACACTTCCCGTCCCCGACAGCGATTATCTTATGCGTGACACAAGCATCAAGGGCGAGATATACCGAACCCTTTTGCCGAAGCTCGAGAGCGAGGACACCGACGAGCGTAGACTTGCCGCAAAGGCACTCTCGGTCGCACTCTTAGCTCTTGACGGACATAATGTTTCAAGCGTTCTCGAGCTTGACGAAAACGAACTTGAGGGGGACGAGTAATGAGAATAGTAAAAATACATATTAACGAATTCGGCCCACTTGTAAATAAAGATTTTGAGTTTGACGAGAACCTCACCATCGTTAAGGGAGATAACGAGTCGGGCAAAAGCTCGCTTATGCTCTTTATTAAGTTTATGCTCTACGGGCTTTCGAAAAAGGTAAAGACAGGCTCTGTGGCGGAGATAGACAAGGCTCTCTCTCATTCAAGCGATGTTGCCTCGGGCTATATGACAGTCTCTGTGGGCGAGGAGCTTTACAGAATCGACAGACAGATACGCAGAAGCGGCAGAACTTATCCCGAAAAGGTACAACTGAGCGACGCCCGCAGCGGTCTTGTTTGCGAGTACAGCGGCTCGGTCGGTGAATTTCTGCTCGGCATTCCCGCTGACGTTTTCGAGAGCAGCTCAAGTATCTCTCAGCTCGGCTGCTCAAGCGTTGGCGGCAAGGAGATAGGCACAGCCATAAAGAACCTTCTTTCGAGTGCTGACGAGTCTATCGACTCGCAAAAGGCTCTCGGCGGACTCGAAAAGCTCCGCAAAAGACTACTCCACAAAAATCAAAAGGGCGGCTCAATATTTAAGCTCACCACAAAGAAAAACACCCTTTTGGAGCAATACAAAAAATCCGTTGACGACCGTTGCGAGACCGAAGGAATCGAAGCCGACCTCAAAAGGACTGACGCAAAGATAAAAGAGGTCTCGGAGTCTCAAAAAATTGCCGACGAGCTTGTCTCAAAAATCGGTCTCCGTGCGGTAGTAAAGCAGTTTGAATTGCTCCACTCGTACGAGGAAGAAAAGGGACTTGTCGAGTCAGAGCTTTCGAAATTAGAGGGCGAGCTGACTGTTGGAGAGCGTAAGCTTGACCGCTCCTTCGTGTCAAATTTGAGGGGTATTGTCGGTGAGCTGTCCTTTGCCCAAAAAGATAAAAAAGAGGCAGACCGTGCCATTCTCGCACTTGAAGAGCAGGCTGACGAAAACAGCCGTCTTATAGCGAAAAAGGTGTCTGCAAACGGCGGTATCGACTCACTTGAGGGCAAGATTTCAAAAGCACAAAACAGTAAAAGATCAAATGCTGCGGCAGCTCTTGTCTTTGCACTTTTGGCACTTGTATCTGCTCCGCTCGGATTTTTGAATATTCCCCTACATCTTCCCGTACCCGCGTATTTTGTTTTCCTTCCCCTCTCTCTTCTCTTCCTTGCACTCGCACTTGTATTCGTGGGCGGATGTGCAAAGGCTAAAAAGGAGCTTCAAACGACGTGTGAGGGGCTTGACATAAACGAGGGCGAGATAAACGGCTTTCTCTCAGACGCAAGGAAGGCTCTTTCCCGTACTGACGAAGAGAGCGAGCTTTTACGCGAGTGCGAGGCACAAAGGAGCGTCAAGGAAAGAGTCCTTGCCTCTGCTGTGAATAAGGCTCTCGAATACTTCTCTCTTTACGGTATTTCGGCAAGAGAGAATGCAGAGGAGCTTATTTTGAAGGCTGACGAAACGCTCACAAAGATAACCGCTCTTTGCGACAAGAAGGACTCTCTTTCGGGAAGGCTTGTGGCACTTGAGGCAAAGATAAAAGAAACCTCGGCAGAGCTTGGCGACTACAATGAAAACCAGATACGCAGACGCGTCTCCGACGAGATACTCAAAATGAGCGACGCCGAGATACGCACCGCAAAGACCAACAAGGCGGCGTATGCAAATCAGCTCAAAACTTTGACCGATATGAAGCTTGGCTATGAACGCAGCTTGATCGAGCGAAAATACAGCACACAAGATCCCTTCGATATTGCGGCAAAGCTAAGTGACGTCGACGAAGATCTCGAGGTGCAGACAAAGGCATACGCGGCTATCGCACTTGCGATGGAGACTATCACAACCGCCTCGGCAAATCTTAGAAACACGATAGCTCCGCAGATACGAAGCCACGCAAACGAATATATGAGAGTTATCACCGACGGCAAGTACGACAGTGTAAGCGTCACCGACTCTCTTGAGCTTTCGATGAGCGAGGACGGCTTTTCGTACACGGTCGACTCCTTCAGTGCGGGCACGAAGGACGCGGCATATCTTGCCCTTCGTCTTTCCCTTCTCGCTCTTATGGGAGAGGACGAGACCGCTCCGCTTCTTATGGACGAAACTCTTGCTATGATCGACGACAAGAGAGCAAGAAAGCTCCTATCTATGCTAAGTGAGCACGCGGCAGAGCACGGACAGTGCATTCTCTTCTCCTGCCACGACCGCGAGGTACGCCTCTGTAACGAGGAAAATATCGACGTTAGAGTTATAAATATGTAATTATATATGGGCGACTCCTTTTTTAAGAGTCGCCCATATAATTTTTTGCAATCCGAAGCCTCTCTGCCTCTTTGCCTTCTTCAAATTTTTGGAACCGAAGGTTTCTACCCCAAAGGGGTAATTTATCGGTTAAATACAATTTATAGCAAAACAACCGCAGACTTTCGTCTGCGGTTGTACTTTTTTAGTATTAAATTACTCTGCGTCTTCCTCAACCTCAAAGCCTCTGTCGTTTGCAAGGGGCTTCATTGTCGGGAACAGGAGTACGTCACGGATAGATGCACTGTCCGTAAGGAGCATTACGAGACGGTCAACACCAAAGCCAAGTCCGCCTGTGGGGGGCATACCGTGCTCAAGTGCCATTACGTAATCGTAATCAACCTGTGCGTTAGAGGTAGGATCGAGCATCTTTCTGTCTGCGACCTGCTTCTCAAAACGCTCTCTCTGGTCGATAGGATCGTTAAGCTCGGAGAATGCGTTACCGTACTCGGTAGCGTTTATAAAGTACTCAAATCTCTCGGTGAACATAGGATCATCGGGCTTACGCTTAGCAAGAGGTGAGTTCTCAACGGGATATTCGTAAATAAAGGTAGGCTGAATGAGGTTCTCCTCAACGAATGCGTCAAAGAACTCAGCGAGTATCGCACCCTTTGTGGGAATCTCGGGAAGCTCAACGTGCTTCTCCTTTGCGATAGCAATTGCCTCTTCGTCGCTCTTTATCTCGTCAAAATCAACGCCGCTGTACTTCTTGACAGCCTCTTTCATCGTGAGTCTCTCCCAATGACCGAGGTCAATCTCCTTGCCCTGATAATTTATCTTTGTAGTACCGCAAACGGCAACAACAAGCTTTTTCATCATATCTTCAACAAGGTCCATCATTCCCTTGAAGTCGGTATAAGCCTCGTAAAGCTCGATAGAGGTGAACTCGGGGTTGTGCTTTGTGTCCATACCCTCGTTACGGAAAATACGTCCAACCTCGTAAACCTTCTCAAATCCGCCAACTATAAGACGCTTTAAGTAAAGCTCGGTCTCAATTCTGAGCACCATATCAATATCAAGAGTGTTATGGTGTGTGATAAAGGGACGGGCAGAAGCACCAATCTCAAGAGTCTGAAGAATAGGTGTATCAACCTCAAGATATCCTCTGCCGTTAAGATAGTTACGAAGGAAATCGATTATCTTACTTCTCGTAATAAATGTCTTTCTTACGTCGGCATTCATTATGAGGTCAACCTCTCTGTGACGGTACTTTGCGTCAACGTCCTTAAGCCCCTTGAATTTTTCGGGGAGCGGACGGAGAGATTTTGAAAGCATTTCTATATGAGTTGCGTGGATAGAAACCTCGCCGCTGTTGGTCTTGAATGCAACGCCGCGAACACCCACGATGTCACCGATATCAAAATCCTTCTTGAAGGAAGTGTAATCCTCTTCCCCAACGTCGTCACGCTTAACGTAGACCTGGATCTCGCCCTCGCGGTCGGAAAGGTGCATAAAGGATGCCTTACCCATAATTCTGCGGGACATCATTCTACCCGCAACGGAAAATTCCTTGCCCTCGCATTCCTCAAAATTCTCGATAATATCAGTAGAATGAGCGGTTACGTCATACTCGGTCTTCTCATAGGGATTTTTGCCCTCGTCGACCATCTTCTTTAGCTTATCGCGGCGAACC
>JAFVSI010000076.1 GCA_017503865.1 Clostridia bacterium
ATCTCCATGCTCTCTCACTTCAACTCAAAGGCTACCGAGGGTGCAGCTGCTGAATACATCAAGAAGTACACCGAGAAGTTCGGTGCAGAGACACTTAACCAGTTCGGTGCTTCCGCATATGACTGCGTATATGCAATCTACAACGCAATGAAGGAAGCTAAGGCTGAGGGCAAGGACATTGCTCCCGGAATGGATGCATCCGAGCTCTGCGAGATCCTTAAGGCAAAGTTTAACGGTGGCTTCACGTACAGCGGAAATACCGGTGACAACATCACATGGGAATCCACAGGTTACGTCAACAAGACAGCTATCGCTTTCGTTATCAAGGAAGCTAACGCTTAATTAAAAGACAAAAAATTTAACATGAATTTGCCGCTGCGGAAAACCGTGTCGGCAAATTCTCGTCTAAAAACGAATTTAAAGGAAACATTATGAAATTTTTAATAGCACTTATAAACGGCTTAAGTGCCGGCGGAACGTATGCTATTATCGCTCTTGGATACACGATGGTTTACGGTATCGCAAAGATGCTTAACTTCGCACACGGTGACGTAATAATGGCGGGCGGATATATGATGTTCGTAACTCTTACCCTGCTCGGTCATCCTCTTTGGGCAGTCGCTGCGGCAGTAGTATTCTGCGTAGTCCTCGGTATCGTTATCGAGCGTTTTGCATACCGCCCCCTGAGAGGAGCATCTCCTCTTGCCGTTCTTATCACCGCTATCGGCGTCAGCTCGCTTCTTCAGAGCTTGGCACAGATACTTTTCGGTTCGGCTACGAAGATGCCCGTAAAGCTTCAAATATCAGGAGCTTTTAAAATCGGCTCTTTCGATATTGCATACAGCACACTTATTACCCTTGCGGTCACCGTAGTGGTAATGGCAGTGCTTACTCTTTTCGTTAACTACTCTAAGACAGGACGTGCTATGATAGCTGTCTCCGAGGATAGAGATGCGGCTCTTCTTATGGGTATCAATACAAATGCCATAATAACTATAACCTTTGCGATAGGCTCAGCTCTTGCCGCTATCGCAGGATACCTTATGCTCTGTAAAGCTCCCAGCCTTTCGACCACTCTCGGTGCTATGCCCGGTATCAAGGCGTTTACGGCGGCGGTTATAGGCGGTATCGGCTCTATTCCCGGTGCTATGGTCGGCGGTATCCTTCTTGGCGTTATCGAGAGCCTTTCTTACAGCGTACCCGCACTCGCACCCTATACCGACGCGGTTGAGTTTGCAATACTTATAATCGTTCTTTTAGTGAAGCCTTCGGGTATTCTCGGAAAGATGAGAAGGGAGAAGGTATAATATGGATAAGAAAGCTGTATTCAATTTTCTCAAGAGATACCTCTCTTACATAATCATTGCCGCAGTTGCTCTCTTCTATACCGTCATGTCTCTCACAGGCAGTGCTAAGACTGCCGACCTTTACTTGCTTGAGAAGATAGCTATTGCTATTATTCTTGCCGTATCTCTCGGTATGGTCGTAGGATTTTTGGGTGAGCTTTCGCTCGGTCACGCAGGATTTATGTGTGTCGGTGCATATCTTGGCGGTAAGGTTTCGGTAATACTCGAGCCAGTGCTTGGCAACTCCTTCCCCACGCTCCTCATCTCTATCATCGTAGGTGGACTTGTGGCGGCTCTTGCGGGAGTTGTTATAGGTCTTCCCGCACTCAGACTTCGCGGTGACTACCTTGCGATAGTAACACTTGCATTCGGTGAGATAGCCCGTTCTCTCTTTATGAACGCCCCCGAAGCACTCTTCGGTGGTACGACCGGTCTTAAATCCCCAAGATTCGATAAGAACTCTCTCTTTATAGTTGCGTTCGCTTTCGTGCTTATCACGATAGCAGTAACACAAAACCTGCTTCACAGTAAGCATGGAAGAGCGGTAACCTCGATTCGTGATAACGAGATAGCCGCAAGAGCAATGGGTATTGACGTCACAAAGTACAAGCTTCTTGTATTTATGATTTCTTCCTTCTTCGCAGGCGTTGCGGGAGTTCTCTTCAGCTACAGCAACTCCCGTATTCAGAGTGCAAGCTTTGACTATAACTATTCTATCGAGATACTTGTTATGGTAGTTCTTGGCGGTATTGGAAGCATCAACGGCTCTATCGTTGCCGCTACGCTTATAACCTTCCTTAACGTCAAGCTCCAGACAATGCTCACAGGTGACCTTGCAGTTCTCCAAAACCTCTTCTATGCACTCATTCTTATCGTAATAGTTATTTATAAGAATGCTCCTGCACTCAAGACGTTCAGAGAAAAGTATAACTTCAAGAATTTTATGGCACTGTTTAGAAAAAAGTACCCGATAAAGATAAGGAGGTTCAGTGATTATGGCAGACGAAAAAATAATCAACACCTCTGAGCCCGTTCTCCGTGCGGAGCACCTCTCCATTCAGTTTGGCGGTCTGCGTGCGGTTGACGACGTAAACCTCACCATAAATCACGGCGAGCTTTACGGACTTATCGGCCCTAACGGTGCAGGTAAAACTACCTTCTTCAACCTCATCACAGGCGTTTACAAGCCCACCTCGGGACGTTTCTATCTCTGTGGCGAGGAGCTTACGGGTAAATCTGTAATCGACATCAATAAAAAAGGTATCGCACGTACCTTCCAGAACATTCGTCTTTTCGGTAACCTCACCGTCGCAGAGAACGTAATGGTAGGTCTTTCAAACCAGATAAACTGCTCTATGGCGGAGTCGATTTTAAGACTTCCCCGCCACAAGAAGACCGAAAAGGAATTCAAGGAGCGTGCTATGGAGATGCTTAAGGTATTTAAGCTCGATCCTTATGCAGACTACCTTGCACAAAATCTTCCCTACGGAAAGCAGAGACGACTTGAGATAGCGAGAGCTCTTGCGACAAACCCGAAGCTTCTCCTTCTCGACGAGCCTGCCGCAGGAATGAACCCCAACGAAACACAGGAGCTTATGGACGATATTCTCTTTATAAGAGACCATTTCGATATGACCATACTCCTTATTGAGCACGATATGAGACTTGTCGGCGGAATTTGTGAGAATCTTACCGTTCTCAACTTCGGTACTGAGCTCGCTCAGGGTAAGACAAGCGACGTTCTTAATGATCCTAACGTCATTAAGGCATATATCGGTGAATGATGCTTTAAGGAAAGGAGAAAACTAAATTATGTCAGAAACTTTGCTTAAAGTAGAAAATCTTGAGGTATATTACGGTGTCATTCGTGCACTAAAGGGTATATCCTTCGAGGTTAAAAAGGGCGAGATAGTATCGCTCATCGGTGCAAACGGTGCCGGAAAAACAACAACACTTCACACAATTACAGGTCTTATCCGCCCGAAGAACGGAAGCGTCTTTTATAAGGGCAAGGATATAACCAAGACTCCCGCCCACAAGATAGTGTCCGAGGGCCTCGTTCACGTTCCCGAAGGACGTAGAATTTTCCAGTCTCTCTCGGTTTACGACAATCTTCTTATGGGTGCTTACACGCGTAAGGACAAGTCAGGAATTGAGGAAACTATGCAAGAGGTCTTCCGCGATTTTCCGAGACTTGAGGAGCGTAAAAAGCAGCTCGCAGGTACTCTTTCGGGCGGTGAGCAGCAGATGCTCGCGATGGGAAGAGCCCTTCTTGCAGATCCCGAGCTTATAGTTCTTGACGAGCCCTCTATGGGACTTTCTCCCCTTCTCGTTTCCGAGATTTTTGAAATTGTAAAATCCTTTAAGGAAGCGGGCAAGACGGTGCTTCTCGTTGAGCAGAACGCTAAAAAGGCAATGTCTATCTCCGATAGAGTTTACGTGCTTGAAACAGGCTCGATAACGATGTCGGGCGACGCCTCTGAGCTTATCAACGACCCGAGCATAAAGAAAGCATATCTCGGTGAAGCTTAATTCATTAAAAACAAAAGCGGGATAGCCAAATGACTGTCCCGCTTTGAATTTTAGTAAATTATAAATTGGTATTTGTCGGGGAGAGGTTTAACAAAATCGTTCGTTTTTTCGGGGCGTCGAGGTAGCGAAGCGGCACGAGGGTAATGAATGACAACCCTGTGCGGTTGTCAGAACCCGAGTGTGACCGAACCGCAGTAGACCGTCGCCCCCTACAGGTCGTAAATTTTTGAAATCCTCACGGGGTAAAGAAAAAATTAAATTATTGTTTGTAGGGGACGTGCGTCCAAATTTGCTTTGCAAATAGACGGTCCGTATTCCATGCAAACAAATTATTTCAAACACACCGACAAATCAAAATTTGAAAAATATTTTTAAGGTAGAAAATAATGACTGTTATCAGTGTAAACGATATATCGCTGTCCTTTGGCACAAATGAAATATTGCGGAATATTTCGTTTTCGCTCAACGAAAACGACAAGCTCGGTATAATAGGCGTCAACGGCTGCGGAAAGTCCACCTTGCTCTCGCTAATTCTCGGCGACAGAGAGGCGGACAGCGGAAACGTATATATTTCAAAGCAAAAAACTCTCGGCGTGCTCCGCCAAAACGATGCCTTTCTCGCGGTTGAAGAGGAGCTTGGCGAGGGCGGACAGGGGCTCACTGCCCTTGAGGTAATGTACCGCACCTTCGAGCATCTTATAGTCAAGGAAAAGAGGCTTTCCGAGCTTGAGAAAGAAATGAGCGAGGCGGGAGCTGACGAGAAAACTGCGGCACTTTATGCCGAGCTGAACGAAAAATTCATAGCCGAGGGCGGCCTTGAATTTCGTGGCAGATGTGCCTCGACTCTCGTAAAAATGGGATTTGACGAAAACCAGATAAATCTTCCCTACTCGGCACTCAGCGGCGGACAAAAAACGAGACTTTCACTTTCCCGTGAGCTCTGCCGTGAGCCCGATATTCTCCTGCTTGACGAGCCGACTAACCACCTTGACATCGAGACTCTCGCTTGGCTTGAAAGCTACCTTGCCGCATATAAGAAATGCGTTATAATCATTTCGCACGACCGTTATTTCCTTGACAGGATAACTAACAAGACGCTCATAATGGAGCACAAGACGGCAAAGCTTTACGACGGCGGCTATACCGTTGCCACCGATTGTTACATTGGATGGTGTACA
>JAFVSI010000077.1 GCA_017503865.1 Clostridia bacterium
ATGGCTATAATGGAGCTTGTTAAGAAGGATATAAAGGCAAGAGATATTATCAACGAGAAGTCTATCTCAAACGCACTCGCTTGCGATATGGCTCTCGGTTGCAGCTCAAACAGCGTTCTTCATTTGCTTGCAATTGCAAACGAAGCAGGTGTTGAGCTTGACCTCAACCTCTTTAACAAGATGAGTGAAAAGGTGCCGAACCTTTGTCACCTTGCTCCTGCGGGAGATACACATATTCAGGATCTTGATGCCGCAGGCGGTATAAGGGCCGTACAGAATGAGCTTCTCTCAGTAGGACTTATTGACGGCACCGCTCTTACAGTTACAGGTAAGACGGTAGCGGAGAATATCGAGGGTGCTCATATCCTTGATACGAATTCCATTAGACCGATAAGCAACCCTTACAGTGCAACCGGCGGAATTCAGATACTTTGGGGTAACATCGCACAGAACGGCTGCGTTGTTAAGAGAAGTGCAGTTGCTCCCGAAATGCTTTGCCACGAAGGCCCTGCAAGAGTATTCAACTCCGAGGACGAGGCAATCGACGCAATTTATAACGGAAAGATAGTTGACGGAGACGTTGTGGTTATCCGTTACGAAGGCCCCAAGGGTGGTCCCGGAATGAGAGAGATGCTCAATCCCACGAGTGCACTTGCGGGAATGAAGCTTGATAAAACGGTTGCTCTTATCACAGACGGACGTTTTTCGGGTGCGTCTCGCGGTGCTTCCATCGGTCACGTTTCTCCCGAGGCGGCTGACGGTGGAAATATCGCACTTATTGAAGAGGGCGATATAATCGCAATCGATATCCCCGGAGCTTCTATCAACGTTAAGGTAAGCGACGAGGTACTTGCAGAGCGTCGTGCGAAATACGTTGCTCCCGAGCCCAACGTCAAGAGCGGTTGGCTCGTGAGATATGCGAGAGCAGTAAGCGGTGCTGATAAGGGTGCCGTAATGAAATAATGAAAGGCTAATTTTGATATGAACTATACCAAATATACAAGACAGTATTTTCCCGCTCCCTCTAAGAACACCTCGTGGGTAGAGAAAAACTACATAGAAAATCCGCCCATATGGTGCTCGGTCGATCTTCGTGACGGAAACCAGTCGCTCATAATCCCTATGAGCCTTGAAGAAAAGCTTGAGTTTTTCAAGCTTCTCGTAAAAATAGGCTTCAAGGAAATAGAAGTAGGCTTTCCCGCAGCTTCGGAGACAGAGTATAACTTCCTTCGAACACTTATCGAGAAAAATCTCATTCCCGATGACGTAACCGTGCAGGTTCTTACCCAGTCCCGTGAGCATATCATTAAAAAGACCTTTGAGAGCCTTAAGGGTGCAAAGAATGCGATAGTTCACCTTTACAATTCGACCTCTGTCGCACAGCGTGAGCAGGTGTTTAAGAAGTCAAAAGAGGAGATTATCGCCATAGCTGTTCAGGGTGCTGAGCTTTTCAACAAATATAAAGAGGAACTTGGCGTAAACTATACGTTTGAATATTCTCCCGAGTCCTTTACGGGTACAGAGCCCGAGTTTGCACTTGAAATCTGCAACGCAGTGCTTGACGTATGGAAGCCCACTCCCGAGAATAAGGTTATTATAAACCTTCCCGTAACCGTTCAGGTATCAATGCCTCACGTTTACGCAAATCAGGTTCAGTATATGAATGACAACCTCAAATACCGCGAGAACGTAATCATTTCCTTGCATCCTCATAACGATAGAGGCTGTGCTGTGGCGGACGCCGAGATGGGCGTGCTTGCAGGCGGTGACAGAGTTGAGGGAACACTTTTCGGCAACGGAGAGAGAACGGGTAACGTTGACATTGTTACTATGGCACTCAATATGTTCTCGCAGGGAATTGATCCGAAGCTTGATTTTTCGGATATGCCCTCGGTAACCGAGCTTTACGAAAAGGTTACGAGAATGCACGTTTACGAGCGTACCCCTTATGCGGGCAAGCTTGTGTTTGCGGCTTTCTCGGGCTCACATCAGGACGCAATCGCAAAGGGAATGAAATGGAGAGAGGACCACACCTGCCGATATTGGACAGTGCCTTATCTTCCTATCGACCCCGAGGACGTAGGACGTGCTTACGAGACAGACGTTATCAGAATCAACTCCCAGTCGGGCAAGGGCGGTATCGGTTATCTGCTTGAGCACAACTTCGGTTATTCTATTCCTCTTGCTATGCGTGAGACAGTTGGATACACCGTTAAGGGCGTTTCCGACCACACTCACAAGGAGCTTTCTCCCGACGAGGTGCACGAGGTATTCAAGGAGAAGTTCGTCAATATCAATACACCTGTCGAGATAGTCGATTACCACTTTGTGAGAACGGCAGACCGTATGAAGGCTATCGTTACACTCGACAAAAACGGCGAGCATCTTGACATTTCGGGCATTGGTAACGGACGTCTTGACGCTGTAAGTAATGCTCTTAAGCGTTACCTTGATATTGATTACTCAAACCTCACCTATACCGAGCACGCTCTCACAGCAGGCTCAAGCTCGGCGGCTGTAACCTACGTAAGTATTACTTTCCCTGACGGAAAGGTAAGCTGGGGTGTCGGTGTTCACGACGATATTATCGCAGCATCAATAAACGCACTTGTTTCTGCGATTAACAGAAATCTTAACAAAAAATAAATTTGCATATACGAAAGGTAGAACGTCAAAATGGGAATGACGATGACACAAAAGATCCTTGCACATCACGCAGGGCTTGAGTCGGTAAGAGCAGGACAGCTCATAATGGCAAAGCTCGACCTTGTGCTTGGAAACGATATTACTTCTCCCATTGCTATCAATGAGTTTGAGAAAAAGGGATTTACAGGCGTATTTGATAAATCCAAGATAGCAATGGTAATGGACCACTTCGCACCTAACAAAGACATAAAAGCGGCAGAGCAGTGCAAGCAGTGCCGTGCCTTTGCAAAGACTTTTTCTATTGAGAATTACTATGACGTGGGCGAGATGGGCATTGAGCACGCCCTTCTTCCCGAAAAGGGACTTGTAGCTCCCGGAGAGCTCGTTATCGGAGCAGACTCTCACACCTGTACTTACGGTGCACTCGGTGCATTTTCAACGGGTGTCGGAAGTACCGATATGGCGGCGGGAATGGCAACGGGTATGGCTTGGTTCAAGGTTCCTTCGGCAATTAAGTTTAATCTTATCGGTAAGCTCCAGCCCCTTGTTTCGGGTAAGGACGTTATCCTTCACATAATCGGCAAGATAGGCGTTGACGGAGCACTTTACAAGTCTATGGAATTTAGCGGAGAGGGACTTAAGTCTCTTTCCATTGACGACAGACTCTGTATGGCAAATATGGCTATCGAGGCAGGAGCTAAGAACGGCATATTTGAAGTTGACGAGGTTACTCTTGCATACGTAAACGAGAGAGTTACAAGAGAATATAAGGTCTTTAAGGCAGACGATGACGCAGAGTACGAAGAGGTAATTGACATCGACCTTTCGGCAATCGAGCCCACAGTTGCTTGCCCTCACCTTCCCGAGAACACAAAGAACGCCCGCGAGCTTACCGATATTAAGCCTGACCAGGTAGTTATCGGCTCTTGCACAAACGGAAGAATAAGCGATATGAAGGCGGCAGCAGAGATACTTCGCGGAAAGCATATCGCAGAGGGAATAAGATGTATCGTTATTCCTGCAACTCAGAAGATATACAAGGAATGTATCAAGGAAGGATATATCGACATTTTTATAGATGCGGGCTGTGTTGTTTCAACACCTACCTGCGGCCCTTGCCTTGGCGGATATATGGGTATTCTTGCTTCTGACGAAATTGCGGTTGCAACAACTAACCGTAATTTCGTAGGTAGAATGGGACACGTGACCTCGAAGATCTATCTTGCAAGTCCCGAGGTTGCGGCAGCAACGGCAGTTAAGGGTGCAATTTGCGACCCGAGAGATCTTTGATAGGAGGGAACCCAAATGAAAACAAACGGAACAGTACATAAGTACGGTGACAATATCGATACCGACGTAATAATTCCTGCTCGTTATCTCAATACCGCCGACCACAAGGAGCTTGCTTCTCACTGTATGGAGGATATTGATAAGGACTTCGTAAAGAAGGTAAAGAGTGGCGATATTATCGTTGGCGGTGCAAATTTCGGTTGCGGTTCTTCTCGTGAGCACGCTCCTATCGCAATTAAAAATTCAGGTGTTTCTTGCGTTATCGCAAAGACCTTTGCCCGTATCTTCTTCAGAAACTCAATAAATATCGGTCTGGCTATTCTTGAGTGCCCCGAGGCAAGTGAGAAAATCGAGAACGGTGACGAGGTGTCTATTGACTTCGATACAGGTGTTATCACAAACCTCACAAAGAACGAAACGTATAAGGCAGAGCCTTTCCCCGAGTTCGTTAAGAAAATCATTGATGCGGATGGGCTTCTCAATTCACTCAAGAAAGGTTGATAACTAATATGAAAAAGAATATTACAGTGCTTCGCGGCGACGGAATAGGTCCCGAGATAGTAAGCGAAGCAATAAAGGTGCTTAACAAGGTAGCGGAGAAGTTTTCTCACGAATTTAATTACACAGAGGT
>JAFVSI010000078.1 GCA_017503865.1 Clostridia bacterium
TTTTGTTTTTTTCTTTGCTTTACGAGCATCGTATAATCGTCAAGTGCGTTAAGTGCCTCTTTTGCCATAACTATTATTGCGACAATATTGAATACCGTCATAAGACCTATACCGATGTCAGCAAAATCCCATACGAAGTTGGGGTCCATTATTCCGCCCACAAAGAACATCGCAAGGGCTATCACCTTATAGACCGTCTGCGAGGTCCAAGTGTCTCCAAATACGTATGCAACGTTGGGACGGGCATAGAAAAGTATGCCAAGGAAGGTGGAAAAGCTGAATAACAAAAGCACGAGAGCGATAAACACAACGCCTACCTTGCCAAAATGATACTCCATAGCGACATTGAGAAGTCCCATTCCCTCAAGTCCCGCCGAAATGTTTTCGGGAACTGTCAAGAGAAGCATTGCCGTACAAGTACAAATAACGAGGGTGTCTATAAGTACACCGAGCGTCTGGAAAAGTCCTGCTTTTGCGGGGTGAGACACGTCAGCTGCCGCTGCCGCACAGGGAGCTGAGCCAGAGCCTGCCTCGTTCGAGAATAATCCACGCTGCACACCGCACATAATTACCGCACCGATTCCACCGCCTGCTATCTGTCTTATTCCAAAGGCTTCTTCGAAAACTCTCTTGAACACCGAGGGAAGCACGCCTGCGTTCTTTATCATCACAAAAATAGTGAGTGCAAAATAAGCAACCGCCATAACGGGAACCATAACGTCAAGCACCTTGACGGTGGTATTCTTACGAAGCACGATGAATGCCGCAATTATAACGAGTACCGAAACGGTTGCAACTCTCGGTATCTCAAAGGAAAATGCCGACTCGAACATTGTTGTTACAGAGTTGCTCGACACCTGGCTTATCGCACACCAGCAGATAAGTCCCGAAAGTGCGAAAAGTATTGCCATAATGCTCTTCTTTTTTCCGCCTGCAAATCTCTTGTGCATATAGTATGCGGGGCCACCACGGTATCCTCCGTAAAGGGGATCTCTCTCTTTATGTATCTGGGCTAAGGTTGCCTCGACAAACGCCATTGACGAGCCGATTATTGCCATTACCCACATCCAGAAAACAGCACCCGCACCGCCCATTGAAACTGCGGCTACAACTCCTACGAGATTTCCCATTCCAACTCTCGTTGCCGTTGAAACGATAAGTGCCTGAACGCCCGAAATAGCACCGCCATGCCCCTTATCATTCTTCTCGACTGAGATACGGAGCATTTCGGGAAACATTCTCACAGGTACGAATCTCGTTCTTATCATAAAATAAATTCCTGCGGGAACAAGCAAGAGTATCATAAGAGATATATCAAGCGTTGAATCGTTACCAAGCGGAATTTTGAAAAGTGCTCCCGTAAAAAAGTAGAGTATCGCTCCGTATATTTTTGAAAGTATTTCCATTTTATTTTCCTTTTTCTTAAAACGTCATTTTATAAATACAGGGGAGAACGAATAAAATGTTCTCCCTTGTATTTTTATTTTATATTATTAGAAGAAAATTGCCTTTTCGATATAAGCCTTAAGCTCACTTACGGGAATTCGAACCTGCTCCATAGTGTCTCTGTCACGTACCGTTACGCAACCGTCAACCTCAGAGTCGAAGTCGTAGGTGATGCAAAGAGGAGTACCTATTTCGTCCTGACGGCGGTATCTCTTACCGATAGAGCCTGCCTCGTCAAAGTCAACGTTGAAGTACTTTGCAAGCTCATCGTAAACCTCTCCTGCCTTCTCGGAGAGCTTCTTAGAGAGAGGAAGCACTGCTGCCTTAAAGGGAGCAAGAGCAGGATGAAGGTGAAGAACTACTCTTACGTCATTCTTCTCTGCGTCAATTACCTCTTCGTCATAAGCATCAACGAGGAATGCGAGAGCTACACGGTCAGCACCGAGCGAGGGCTCGACAACGTAAGGTGTATATTTCTCGTTTGTTTCCTGGTCGAAGTACATCATATCCTTACCGCTCTGCTTTGCGTGCTGAGAAAGGTCATAATCGGTTCTGTCAGCAACACCCCAAAGCTCGCCCCAACCGAACGGGAAGAGGAACTCGAAGTCGGTAGTAGCCTTTGAATAGAAGCAAAGCTCCTCGGGGCTGTGGTCACGAAGACGAAGATTCTCGTCTCTCATACCGAGGTCGAGCAACCACTGGTGGCAGTAATTCTTCCAGAAGTTGAACCACTCAAGGTCGGTTCCGGGCTTGCAGAAGAACTCAAGCTCCATCTGCTCAAACTCACGTGTACGGAAGGTGAAGTTACCGGGAGTAATCTCGTTACGGAAAGACTTACCTATCTGGCAAACGCCGAAAGGAAGCTTTTTACGGGACGAACGCTGAATGCTTGGGAAATCAACAAAGATACCCTGTGCTGTCTCGGGGCGGAGATAGAGCTCTGTGGTAGAGTCCTCGGTAACGCCCTGATAGGTCTTAAACATAAGGTTAAACTTCTTTATATCAGCAAAGTCGGTGCTTCCGCAATCGGGACAAGCAATTCCCTTTTCCTTGATGTATGCCGACATCTCGTCAAACGTCCAGCCTGCAGGGTTATCGTCAAGGCCGTTCGCAAAAGCATACTCCTCGATAAGCTTATCCGCACGGTGACGTGTCTTACAGGACTTACAGTCCATAAGAGGATCGGAGAAGCCGCCAACGTGTCCCGAAGCAACCCAAGTTTCGGGATTCATAATGATTGCGGAGTCAAGTCCTACGTTATATTTGCACTCCTGAACAAACTTTTTCCACCAAGCACGCTTAACGTTGTTCTTAAATTCAACGCCAAGAGGACCGTAGTCCCAAGAGTTTGCAAGTCCGCCATATATCTCGGAACCGGGGAAAATAAATCCGCGTCCTTTACAAAGAGCGACTATTTTGTCCATCGTTTTTTCGGTATTATTCATCTTTTTTAGTCCTTTCAAAGTCGAAATATCTAACAATTTATAATTTTACCACATTAAAGCAAGATTGTCAAGTAATAAACAAACTTCCTTTGACCATTTTCGATAAGACGTGTTTTATTAAGATATCGTAACCTATGTATAATATCAATCAAATAAACTTGTGGGATCTAATTTAAACTGCAACATTTTTGCAGTGTCTCTGCCACCGTCTCCACCTTTTCTTTGTATCAAAACACCGCCCAACATAATACTTCCTCTTGGAGATATTCCAACTTCTCCAACAGCATAATGCTGTAGAACTTCGTTTATGTTTTTCAATTCCCATCTGCTGTTTGCTTCTGCCTTTTGCACAACTAAAACCCACTCGGCAGAAAATTGTCCTCTTCCTTTAATGATATCACTTAATATCAAAGTTTTATTCTGTTTAAACCATTCTATAACGGTATATTGTTTTTCAAGCTCCATTTCACTTAAAAACATTCTTCTCTGGTCTTTTGTGTTTGCCTTATAAGGCGGTTTTTCACCGGTAAAATACTCTAATATCTCATAAACATTATTCGGTATATTCCAAAGCTCCTTATAATGAGATAACCACCTCTTATCAACTTGATTAAATCCTTTTTCACTACTTACTAATTTTACTTGTATATTCTCTGTATCAACCGTATCTTTTAATTTGATTTGAACTTGAACATTTATGTCTGCTTTATAACCGCTCAAAACAACTGCCTTTACGTATTCAATTTCATTCAAATCATACTTCATAATAACTAACCATTGTTTTGCTTCTGCATCTGTCTTCCAATGATTAAACTTATCTGCTACTTCCTTTTCATTTTTAAAACCATTCTTTGCGGTTTTCGATCCTCTTAAAACCAAATCTTCCATTTTTTCTCTCCTTATATACACTCCAAAAGTGATTTCCCTATCGCTTCTATAACCGAGACCGTCATAGCGTTACCTGCTTGTGACAAAAGTTTGTTACTATTGATTTTTGCATTTTTAGCTTTGTTTGCCAATTCTTTGGGGAAACCCTGCAACAGCAATCCCTCATAACCGCTCAATTTTTTTAATTTACCATTCTTTACGTACAATATTCCGTGTCTACCGGTTCTTAACGTTGGAGTTTTGCCTCTATATATCCTTAAATCACTCTGTCTCCAATCCAACACCAAATAATCCTCTTTTAAAAGTTCTT
>JAFVSI010000079.1 GCA_017503865.1 Clostridia bacterium
TGTGCATTTTGAGAATTTGAACTGTGAGGAACACTCACTGTACTGATGTCTGTCGTTTCCCAAGAAACACATCTATCGTAATAAAATCTTGTTCCGCATTCAGAACAGAAATTTTTCTTGTTTTGCGATCTCCATTTTATTCTCATAAAGAGAATGATAAAAGCGGCGATAACCGCCCAACCAAGGCCTATAAAGATGTGAAATAACGAAAACAAAACGACAAAGACACCAAAAATAATAGCTACGAAGATGCACATCTTGTTGGTCTTATCGTTAGCTTCCTCTATTGTTTGAGGATCGCTTTTTAAAACCTTTAAAAACCCTTTTTTCTCTTTTTTTGCCCCATTTTCAGCATTTACTTGGTCTTTTTTACTCATTTTTTTCTCCTTTTTAATGAATTTAATGAAAAAATACATAGCTCTGGGCTATTTATAGTCTAATAGTATCATATATAGCCCACTTTGTCAAGAGTTTTGGGCTATAATTAGACCAAATATTTTATAGGAGAACAAAAATGGACATCTATACGACGGTAAAAAACAGGATTTTACATCTCTTGGGGGAGAAAAATATGTCTATTCATAAGTTGGCTATGGAGTCGGCAGTTGCCCCGTCATCTATAAAAAATATTCTATACGGAAAGAGTCAGAATCCGGGCATCGTAACTTTGAAGATGCTGTGTGACGGATTTGGAATTACCCTTGTCGAGTTTTTCGACACCGAGGAGTTTAGAAATTTAGAGCAGGAAATCAAATAAAAAAGGCAATATCTCGTCCGAGATATTGCCTTTAGTTCTTTTAAACGTCAAACAAATTACCCCAAGGGGTAGAAACCTTCGGTTTGCAAAATTTACCGAATCAATCCGAGGCAAACATTGATTTTTTCCTTCGGTTATGCTATAATTATGGAAAAGAGTGAAAGGAAGGTATGAAAAATGCTTAAACGGATATTATCGGTTGCACTTGTTATTATACTCGCGTTTTCGCTTTGCGTGGCGTCTTATGCTGAGGTTGAGCCCGAGGGCGAGGTGCTTACCGTTCTATTTACGCACGATCTGCACTCGCATCTTCTTCCCGCTGCAAACGAGGTTGGCGGCGGCGAATACGGCGGATATGCCCGTCTTATGACGGCAATAAATTCTTACAGGGCGGTCGACCCCGACGCACTTCTCGTTGACGGCGGAGACTTCTCGATGGGCTCTCTTTTCCAGACAGCCTACCCGACCTCTGCCATCGAGCTTCGTATGATGGGGGCTATGGGATACGACGTTACCACCTTCGGTAATCACGAATACGATTACTTGCAGGCAGGACTAAAGTCGATGCTTAATGCCGCAGTCGACAGCGGCGACAGACTCCCCGAGCTTGTTTGTGCGAACTATCTGCCCCCGAGAGAGGGAGAAGAGGGATACGACGCAGAAATGTGGGCGGCATTTGAAAAATACGGAGTCAAGAAGTACACTATCATCGAAAAGAACGGCACGTACTATGCGATTTTCGGCATTTTCGGCGTTGACGCTGACGACTGTGCCCCGAACTCGGGAATGGTCTTTGAGGACCCCGTGAGCGTCGCACAAGAGACGCTTGACGCGGCTGTCAGCGAGTGCGAGACGAAGTACGGCAAGCACCCTGTTGTTATCTGTCTGTCGCACAGCGGAACAGAGGACAACGGCAAGGGCGAGGACTATGACCTTGCAAAGAAGGTCGACGGAATTGACGTCATAGTCTCGGGACACACTCACACAACCCTTGAAAAGCCCATTTTAGTTAATGATACCTACATTGTTTCATCTGCCGAGTACGGCAAAAATCTTGGCGTGATTCAGTTCCGCTTTGACGGAGAGGGAATCTCGCTCTATGATTACGAGCTCGTTCCAATAAACGAAAATATGGAGAGCGACGAGACTATTGCCGCACTTGTCGAGAGCTACAAGGGAGACGTTGAGAGGGATTATCTCTCGAAATACGGCTACACCTTTGACCAGGTTCTCGTGAATAACAAGTACGTTTTCGACACGGTCGACGAGGTTTACGACACACAGCACGAGTCCACCCTTTGCAATATTTTCTCTGACGCATACAAGCGTGCGGTCGAGAACGTGACGGGCAAGAAGGTTGACGTTGCCATCACGGCGGCGGGCGTTATTCGCGGCAGCTTGCCGCAGGGTGACGTCACCGTTTCCGACGTATTCAATGCCGCCTCGCTTGGAGTTGGCACCGAGGGTGAGCTTATAGGAATATATCTTACGGGAAAGGACCTCAAAAACGCCATCGAGCTTGACGCATCGGTTCAGCCTCTTATGACCTCGGCACAGCTCTTTATGTCGGGCGTTGAGTATTCCTTCAACACGAGCCGTATGATATTCAACAAGGTCGATTACGCAATGCTTCGTGAAGATGACAAGGATATCCTCACCGAAATCAATGACGAAAAGCTCTATTTCGTGGTTGCGGGAATGTATATGGGACAGATGCTCGGCTCGGCAGAGGAGACCTCGATGGGTATTCTCACCATAACCCCGAGAGACGAGGCGGGCAATCCTATTGCGGTAGAAGATCTAGGGAATTACGTTGTGAAGGACGAGAACGGCAATCCTCTCAAGGAGTGGTACGCAATTGCCGACTACCTTGACAGTATGGGCGGCGAGATTTACGCAAAATATGCAAATCCCGACGGACGAAAGGTCGTCTATTCCAGCCTAAATCCCGTAAAGCTGCTCAGAAACGCAAACATATTTACCTATATTGCAATACTTCTTATCCTTCTTGTGATAGCGGGAATAGTTTTCCTCACAAGAGCTATTATAAGAAAGAAAAAGAGAAAGAACGCATAAATAAAAGGGCAGAGAAGAAATTTCTTCTCTGCCCTTATTGTTTTTAAATCAAAACGAGCAAAAGGAACAGTGCCGCAGATACGATCCACAGTGCCGCACAGGCTGACACTGCATAAAAGCATTTTGAGAGCCTCTTTGCCCTTGCAAATACTATTCCGAATATAAGCAGTACGGCGGGAATGGCAATTCCCACGATAAAGCTCATTACAAAAAAGGATATGATAGCTGCCGTTCTGTTGACTCCGAGTGGCTCAACGTAATCGTTAAAGTTGTAAACGGGGTTGCCGTAAACGTCACAAAAACCGTTAAGCACGTCTTCCTCGTAAATTGTTTGGTGTCTTCTCGGCACCATATCGGAAATTGCGGTGTCGATGCTCTTAAGACGGCTTCTGTCGGTTATTTCAAACGCCATTACGCTTCCCGATCTGTACGAAAAATATCCGTCGGCGTCAAAATAATTGTTGGGTAGGTCGTCAAAGCAAACGTAATAGTGCTTGCCGTCGGGGAAAACGTAGATGGCTCCGTGCTGATATGCCTTCGTTTCGGTCGCATCGTGTGCCGTTATTTCATATATTTTTGACTGCCCAAGCACGCTCACGTCAACGCTTTTGAGTCCCGTGCCCTTGTTATATGCACTGTCAAGATATTTTACGAGCTCTTTCTCTAACACCGTATAGCTTATGCCATAGTCCTCAAGGTAGTAGATGCAATCGCTTCCGTCAAGGAAGGCGTCGAGTATTTTCTTGCCCTCTTCGTCAACGAATATCGAGCTGTAGCCGTTACCCGTCCTTACCGACACGATGTGAGGATATGCCGAATCTCCGTAGACCTCGCAGTAGGTGTTTTCGTAATAAGCACCGTTTTTGAAAATAAAGATGCTGTCGGCGTCTCCGTAAAAGGCACCGTTAGCGTAATAACGCTCATAGCGTTTGTTGTCGCCTATAAGGTATTCGAGATTTTTGTCGAGTCTCCATTCGATAGGCTCGTATTCTTCCTCTTTTGCCCCCGCCACGAGAGCAAAGGTCGAAAAGAGCATCAAAAGGCAGAGGGTAAGTGAAAATATTTTGATAAAATTATTTTTCTTCATAACCATGTCCCCCTTATGCCAAGTTCAGCT
>JAFVSI010000080.1 GCA_017503865.1 Clostridia bacterium
GAAAATCCCTGAAGTTTTCCACAACGTTGTGGAAAACTCTGTTAATAACTTGATTTTATCGCAAAAAAAGCCCCTTTAAAAAAGGGGAAAGCTGTTGAAAGTTTTTTCGATTGTACTTTTTAACATTCGGTAAAAAAATCAGCAGAAAAAAAGACGGAAATAAAGAAAATGAAAGGAAAAAGAAAATGCGAAGGGTGAAAAACCCAGTCTTTACCGCATTTTTAGAGTGAATAGAAATTGGAAAAGGAAAATATAGAATTTAAGGACCAAAAAATAGTTGATATAGAAATGGATAAAGAGGTTAAGAAATCCTTTATCGAGTATGCTATGTCAGTTATTGCTTCCCGTGCACTCCCCGACGTAAGAGACGGAATGAAGCCCGGTCAGCGTAGAGTAATGTACGCGATGTACGAGGACCACCTCACGTATAACAATCCCTACCGTAAGTCTGCAACGACAGTAGGTAACGTGCTTGGACGTTATCACCCTCACGGTGACTCGTCGGTTTACGGCACGATGGTAAGAATGGCACAGGATTTCTCGCTCCGCTATCCGCTTATTGACGGTCAGGGTAACTTCGGTTCGGTTGACGGAGACGGTGCGGCTGCATACCGTTACACCGAGGCGAGAATGGCGAAGATAGCTGACGAGCTTATGCGTGACATCGACAAGGACGTCGTTGATTTTCAGCCTAACTTCGATAATAAATTACAAGAGCCTAAGGTACTTCCCGCACGCTTCCCGAACCTTCTCGTAAACGGCTCGGTAGGTATCGCCGTTGGTATGGCTACCTATATTCCCCCTCACAACCTCGGTGAGGTAATTGATGCAACTGTTTACCGTATGGAGCACCCCGACTGCGAGGTTCTTGAGCTTATGGACTACATCAAGGGCCCCGATTTCCCGACAAGAGCTACCATATACGGTATAAACGGAATTATTGACGCTTATACAACGGGTAAGGGCAGAGTAAAGGTAAGAGCAAAGGCAATAATCGAAGAGGACAAGCACCGCATACTCTTTACCGAAATTCCTTATCAGGTAAACAAGAGCGAGCTTGTAAAGTCTATCGCTATGCTTCACAAGGAAAAGAGAGTCGAGGGACTCAGCGACCTTCGTGACGAGTCGGGCAGAGACGGAATGAAGATAGTCGTTGAATATAAGAGAGACGTAAATCCTCAAATTCTTCTCAATCAGCTCTATAAAAACTCGGAGCTTGAAAGCACTTGTCCTATAAATATGCTCGCACTCGTTAATAACGAGCCTAAAATACTTACACTTCCTCAGATTCTCGACCACTATATCGAGCATCAGCAGTCGGTTATCGAGCGTCGCGTAAAATTCGACCTTGAAAAAGCGAAGGCGAGAGCACACATTGTCGAGGGCTATCATATCGCAATCGACAATATCGACCGAATTATCGAGATAATGAAGACCTCGAAGACGATACCCGAGGCTAAGGAACGCCTTATGGCTGAGTTCTTTACAATAAGCTACGAGGACGGATTTGAGAGCGAGCTTGGTAATCTCCGTCAGCTCACCGAAGTTCAGGCACAGGCAATAGTCGAGATGACTCTCGGTAAGCTTACCGGTATGGAGCGAGACAAGATAGAGCAGGAGCTTGCAAGACTCCACGCAACTATAATCGAGCTTGAGGGAATACTTGCCGACAGAGCGAAGATAGACGCTATCGTCAAGGAAGAGATGCTTGAAATAAAGCGTAAGTTCGCCGACGAGCGTCGCACAGCTATCGAGCCTGCGACCGATGAGATAGACCTTGAGGACCTTATCGAGCGTCACGAGTGCGTTATCACTATGACACACGCGGGCTACATTAAGCGTCTTCGTGCCGATACCTATTCCGCACAAAACAGAGGCGGAAAGGGAATTATCGGTATGTCAACCAAGGAAGAGGACTTTATTGAGAAGGTAATAGGTCTTTGCTCGCACTCTTATCTGCTTATGTTTACGAACAAGGGTAAGATACACGTGCGTAAGGCATATCAGATACCCGAGGCATCGAGAACGGCAAAGGGAACGAATATCGTAAATATTGTCGAGATGCTTCCTGAGGAAAAGATAACCGCACTTATAAGCATTGACGAGTTCAACGATACCGATTATCTTACAATGGTAACAAAACAGGGTGTTATCAAGAGAACACTCCTTCGTGAATACGAGTATCAGCGTAAGGGCGGAAAGATTGCTATAAATCTTGACGAGGGCGACGAGCTCGTATTCGTAAGATGCACAAACGGTGACGGCGAGATTATGATTGCAACTGCCGACGGTAACTGCGTTCGCTTTGAGGAGTCGGGAGCACGTGCTATGGGTAGAACGGCACGTGGCGTTCGCGGAATCAAGCTCCGCGAGGGCGACTTTGTCGTTGGTGTCAGCGTTGTTGACGAGACTAAGGAGATAGTAACTATCACCGAGGGCGGATACGGAAAGAGGACCTCGTTTGAGGACTTCCGTGTGATGAAGCATCGCGGCGGCTTTGGCGTAACCTGCCATAAGATAAGCGAAAAGACGGGCAAGCTCGCAGGCATCGCAACGGTCAGCGACGATAACGACCTTATGATGATAACTACCAGCGGAACTATTATAAGAACTCCCGTAAGCGGTATTCCTACCTACTCGAGAACAGCGGGCGGAGTTATTATGATGAGACTTGCCGATGACCAAAAAATTGCAAACTTCACAGCAGTTGCTCACGAGGAAGAGCCCACCGAAGAAACGGATACAGCTCCCGAGGGCGAGGCAACCGTCGTAGAAAACGCAAACGAATAAAAAATAACAAGTGGGTGGCTTTTGCCACCCACAAATCTCAATAAAGAGGTTAAATATGAAGAAGATTTTATCTATTTTTCTTTGCCTTGTAATTCTCTCGCTGACACTTGCCTCGTGCGGTACTCCCGATATTGAGGAGATTCGCGGAAGAATGGAAGAGCTAATTGACGCGTCGTACGGAGTAAACGTTCTTCTTTTCGGAGAGGGACCTGCGACCTATGAGCGAGTCTACGACCCTAAGGCGTCAATGCAGTACTATGAGGCAGAGGGCGGACAGAGATATTATTACTACTATATTGATGATGCCGAGCTTGGCAAGATTTTGGCGTACAGAACTAAGGCGTACGGCGACGATTATGAGTACCTACTTGTAAAAGAGACTCCCGATGCCTCAAATAAAAGCGTCTATGAGAGCGACGGGAAGTACTACTATTCGATAGAATACACTCCCACCGAGCGAGAATTTTACTATGACGAGACTTTCCCCAAAGACTATGACGTTGTCGTTGTCGGTGAAAAATATTCGTCGATTGAGGCGATAAAGCAATATGCCGAGACCGTTTATTCCGCCGAATATCTCGCGTCTCTTTACGAAACTCTCTTTACGGGCGTAATGGTGTCCGAGGATACTTCGTCGGGCTTGCTGATGGCAAGATATATCGAGTTTGAGAGCGAGAGCGGACAGGTCTGGTTTATGAAGTCGAACGATTATAAGCCCCTTTCGACCGAAAAGAGAATTTTCGATACCGAGACCGCAAAGATTTTGCGAGGCTCAAATGCGAGCCGCGTGCGTGTCGAGATGGAAAGCTGTCTCGAAAGCACTCCAAACGAAAAAGTAAAGGTAACCCTCACCCTTGTAAAGCAAGACGGCGAGTGGTTCCTCGATAGCGGAACTTATTGATAAATTATAAAAAGTAAAAAAGGGAGAAAACTTTTTAAAGTTTTCTCCCTTTTTCGTTCAAATTTTGCAAACCGAAGGTTTCTGCCTTTAGGTATTTTATAGGTGTGTTGTTTGCGTTATGAAACGGACCGTCGGGGACGCCGGTCCCTACAGGTGTAAGATGTTTATAACCCTCGCGGGGTAAAGAAAAA
>JAFVSI010000081.1 GCA_017503865.1 Clostridia bacterium
TTTCTCGCATTGTAGGGACCGGCGTCCCCGACGGTCCGTACGACGTTGAATTATTGCCATACGGAAAAATTGCAGATAAATATATAAATCAATTAAATGATTTTTATGATGATCTTTCGGTAGAAAGTTATGTGATTATGCCAAATCATATTCATATTTTATTGTGGGTTAAAGGCAATGAAAATGGACCGTCGGGGACGCCGGTCCCTACAACGGAGCAAAACACTATCCCTGCGAGATTTTTGTCAACGTTCAAACGTTTTTGCAACAAAGAATACGGAAAAAAATATTTGGCAATACCGTTCAAATGACCACATTATTCGCAACCGCGAGGATTACGAGGAGCATCTTCGGTATATCCACGAAAATCCTATGCGGTGGTTTTATGACGAATTATATGCAGAAGAATAACAAAAAAGGAACCGTTTCGGTGCGGTTCCTTTTTGCTTTGTGTTTAGGTATTGCCGAGTCTTTCGTCCCAATAATATTTGAGAGCTTTGTTGATTTTTGAAATATTGAAGATGTCTTCGTTGTTTGTTTCTATGGTTACGTGATCACCAAGTTCTACGGTGTTTCCAATGTAATTTTTCGCATCTTCTGGTGAACAATATTTATTTCCATCATATTTTTTTATGAAATCTTTATATTCTTGACGGCTATCGAAGGTCTTTTTTGGATATTCCTCTTCGCTTTTGCATCTGTCCCAGTAATGTTTAGCTAGGGATTCAGCATGATCTTCAAGATATTCTTGCAAATTATCTATAATATAACTATCGAAAGAGTCCAATCTGACAAGATAATAATGATTTAAAGTGCCACCAACTCTATTTTCACCTTGAAGTTTGACAATAATGCAATTGAAGGTTCCTACGCCCATTATTTCCTCTAATCGGCTTATATTTAACGAAAAACGTTTGGCAAGAGAGGTTTCATCAAATTTTTCGTAATCCCCTACTTCCATTAGTTTAACACCGGCAGGTTCATAGAAGTCTGCCGATATTTTCTTTAAAGCTTCAAACAGCAGCAATTCTTTTTCCGTTAATAGTTCAATCGGTGTTTTCTCTACCTCAACAAGCTCTTCGTTTCCACAAGCGGATAATATAGAAACACTCAAAAAGACGACGAGAATAAGACTTATTGTTGACAACAGTTTGTGTTGTTTTCTGCTTTCAAGTAAGTTGTTTGTTTTCATTTTTTGTTTTCCTTTCTTTTTCGGGTTTTAGTGCATCAACAGGTATTCTCCAAGGGCTGCCTTTTTTATCTTGTTCTGCACCCGGAATTTTTCCTTCTCTACACCACTTTGTAATTTGCGATTGGGGACAATCCCACAGTTCAGCCATAATCTTTGTTCCAACGAAATCTCCCATAAAAACTCCTTTAAATTAAAAAAGTGCGTACGACCGAGGTCGCACGCACCGAAAAACGCCAGCCTCGAATCGTCGCCAAACAAATTCAATTTCCCAATAAGAATACGGAAAAAACAGGCATAGCATTTTTACCTAAAATAAAAACACGTATCCCCTTGGGAAATTAGTATTGAATTTGTTTGGCACTTTTATTCTATCACAAAAAAATAACCTTGTAAACACTTTTTTATCAATTTTTGAAAATGTACTATTTTATGTCTTTTCCTCAATTTTTTCTCTCGTATTTTGCTTTCGCTTTTGAAAACAATAATAGCAGACATCAAAATAAAAAGGGGAAAAGACTATGAAAAAGATAATAAAAAAGACGGTAATAACTTTGTTTTCAGCTTTGCTTATATTCTCAATGGCTACCGTTTCTGCCTTTGCCGAGGCGGGGAGCTGGTACACCAAGAGAAATAAGGAGCATAAGCAGCCCACACTTGATTCCTCACAAGAGATAATCGAGAAATACGGCGGTTATTACGTTGATAAAAAGCACGCAGAGAGTGATGAGGATAAGGTGGTCTATCTGACCTTTGATGCGGGATACGAGAACGGAAACATCGAAAAAATTCTCGATACTCTAAAAGAGGAAGACGTAAAAGGTGCATTCTTTATTCTTGAAAACCTTATAATCAGGAATCCCGAGCTTGTCGGTCGAATGGCAGACGAAGGGCATACGGTCTGCAATCATACCGCAAAACACAAGGATATGACGAAGGTAGAGAAATTTGAAGAGTTTCGGGCGGAGCTTTCGTCACTCGAAGCTCTTTACACCGAGAAAACGGGCAAGACTATGGCAAAATTCTACCGTCCACCCGAAGGAAGATATGATGAGAAATCTCTCGGATTTGCAAACGAGCTTGGATATAAGACGATATTCTGGAGTCTTGCTTATGCCGATTGGGACAACAACAATCAGCCAAGTGCACAGGGGGCTATGAAAATACTCCTTGATAATATTCACAACGGTGCAGTGATACTCCTTCACCCCACGTCGAGCACAAACGCCGAGATATTGCCTCGACTAATATCTGCTCTCAGGGCAGAGGGTTATCGCTTCGGAACGCTCGATGAGCTTGTGAGCGAAAAGGCATAAATGAATGAAACGAAGGTTATTTGTGCTGTTTGTCACCTTTGTTGTGTTACTATTCTCGCAAAACACAAGGGCGGGAGCCAAGGCGGCAAACGTTTATCACAAGATAGAGACGGACAATAGCGAAAAAAAGATAGCTCTTACCTTTGACGATGGTCCTCACCCGAGAATTACGAGGGAGATAATCTCAATTCTAAAGGAATACGGCGTTACGGCAACCTTTTTCGTAATAGGTCAGAATGCCGACAATTATCCCGACACGATGAAGCTTCTTTCAGAGTCGGGATATGAGATTGGCAACCACACCTATTCACACAAAAATCTTAAAAAGATGAGTGAGGACGAGGTCGTAGAGGAATTTAGAAGATGCAATGAAACACTCTTGAAATTCGGTGTCGAGCCGAATCTTATGCGTCCGCCCGAGGGATTTTTCACGGACGACGTAATAAAAGTGAGCAGTACTATGGAGTACGATATTATTCTATGGAGTATCGATACTCGCGATTGGGCACACACGCCATCTGAGTGTATCGTTAAAAACGTGCTTGAAAACGCAAAGAGCGGAGATATAATTCTTATGCACGATTACCTTTCGGGATATGGCGGAACGTGTGAGGCACTTCGTATTATAATTCCCGAGCTTGCCCATAGAGGATTCGAGTTTGTTACGGTAAGTGAGCTTATAGGCGAAAATGCGTGATTTTTTGAGGCGAAGCCTTTTGGCTTCGCCTCTTTTTGTTAAAAACTATGTACAAATTTGTAATTTTGTGTTATAATGTATCTGTATATTTATGTTTAGAGGATACTTATATGGAAAAAAAGTATAACAATAATAAAAATAGGGGCTACCGCAACGATAACAATGGGGCGGGAAAAAGACCTCAGTATAAAAGCAGGGCTTTCGAGCGTGAGGCAGACGTACCCGAAGAGGGGCTCGTTGTAGGCAGAAACGCTGTGCGTGAGCTTCTTAAGAGTGACCGTGACATTGATAAGATATTCGTGCAGAGAGGTGAGCGAGAGGGCTCTATCGTAGTCCTTGTGGCAGAGGCAACTGCAAAGCATATTCCTCTTGTCGAGGTTGACCGCGTAAAGCTTGACAGTATGACGGGCGGAGCTAACCATCAG
>JAFVSI010000082.1 GCA_017503865.1 Clostridia bacterium
GTACCTTGTAAGCTATTTCAAGCTGTTCGGGCGTGGGCTTTGTGGCACTGTTGATGATAACGGGCTGTCTCTTATAGAATACCTTGTCGGAGTTTACTTCCTTGGCATAGGTATAAGCACCGATAAGAGCACCGACGATAACCCTTGCGATGTGCTTAGAGTGTGCAACTCCGCCCCACTTAGGAAGAATACCCTCGCTAAGACGAGTGCGGTCGATGTGAGCGGTATCGCCCTGAGCACCGTTAAAGCAAATTGCCTTAACGCCCTTGCCGTCAGCCTCATCATTGAGTGCTGCCTCGAGATAGGTGCGGACAAATCCGGGCCAGTCGTGGCAAATCTTTGTGCCGCCTATTACGTCGGGGTGCATCTGGAAATTTACGATTGCTATATCGCTTGCACCCTCTCTCTTGAATTTGATGAGCTGAGCGGTCTCGTCGGGAGTGCCGATAGGAGCGAGCACCTTGTCCTTAGAGGGCATACCGGGATTGGTCTTTGTAGAGCCGTCCTTCATTCTGTAAAGACGGATAAAGGCGACGCCCTTAGCCTCTGCACGGGCAACGTAAGCCTTTGCCTCGTGAAGGTCGTAAATTGCGAGCTGTACGGCATCGGCAACACGCGTCTTAACGATATTGTTGAATCCGTTAAGACTGTAAAGTCCTATACCTTGGTGGGTATGTATGCAACTTATGAATATCGAATCGGGGTCAAGGCCCGTCATTTCGGAGGTGTATTCTCTAATTGTGGCGGTACATTCAGCGGTAGCACCCTCAGCGTCAAGGGTGATAAGAGCTGCACGTCTCTCGCCGTCGTCAACTACAACTGCGTTAACGTAAAGGGGAGTGATGATGTCATCGGCAGGTCTTTGGTGAAAATATCCAACAAGGTTGGTGCCAAAAGGCGGTGTGATGTCAAGTCTTGCAAATCCAGCTTTCATAATGTTTTTTCTCCTTGAAATTAACAAAAATGCCTTCTTTTCGGCAGAAGCGGCAAAATGCCTGTTTCTTACTCAACATTATACCATCATAAGAAGCGGTGTGTCAAGCAAAATCAAGACTTTTTTCTTGCCGTTTTTGCCAAAAAAACACCCTGCTTTTTGGTGCTTTTTACCCCGACAAAGACTAAAAAAGTCACGCAAAACGGCGGGGGCGGGGAAGGCATTTTTTTGCATTTTGTTATTTTATACAAAAAAATTAAAAAATAATACAAAAATCTCTTGACAATCCTTGACAAATGTGCTACAATCTTAAACTGCATTATAATTGCTTACTTTGCCCAAATTGCGGGTAAGCAGACGTTTGTTTCAATAAAACTATTATATATAGGCGAGTTGAAACGGCGTCTTTGCGTCAGCACCGATAAGCGACGCAGGATGTGTGATTATTACTTTGAATGGAGTGAATGATTGATGGTCAACGTAAAAGAGCAAAAGCTTGGTCAGAATACGAGAATGAGCTTTTCAAGATCTAATTTCTCGCTTGAGCTTCCTAATCTTGTAGAGGTTCAGACGAAGTCCTTTAAGTGGTTTCTTGACGAGGGACTCAAAACAGTTCTTGAAGAGGCATCGCCTATAACCGATTATTCGGGCAACCTTATAATCGAGTTCCTTTCGTATTCCTTCGACCAGAAGCCGAGATATACGGTTGAGGAGTGCAAGGAGAGAGACGCAAACTATGCGGCACCTCTTAAGGTGAAGGTGCGTCTTACAAACAAGCAGACCGGTGAAGTTAAGGAAACAGATATATTTATGGGCGAGTTCCCGCTTATGACTAAGACGGGTACCTTCGTTATCAACGGAGCTGAGAGAGTTATCGTTTCTCAGATCATCCGTTCTCCCGGTATGTACTATGCTTCCGACATAGATAAGTCGGGCAAAACGACCTTCAGTGCAACTATAATTCCTTACAGAGGAGCTTGGCTTGAGTACGAGACGGATATAAACGGTGTTATGTACGTTCGTATAGACAAAAACCGTAAGTTGCCATTAACTATGTTTATAAGAGCTCTCGGCGTTGAGTCGAGAGAGGATATTTACGCTATGTTCGGCGAGGACGACTGTCTTGCTATGACCTTTGAAAAGGACGAGAGTGAGATGCTTGCAGAGCATAACAAGTCTACTGTCGGTGTTGAGGCACTCAAGGAGATATACAAGAAGCTCCGTCCCGGTGAGCCCCCTCTCGTTGAGTCCGCACAGACACTTATCAATAACTTCTTCTTCAACGTAAGAAGATACGATATTGCCCCTGTTGGCCGTTACAAGTACGACAAGAAGCTTGCTCTTCACAGCCGTATTCGTTACCACGTTCTTGCAGAGGACGTTGTTAGCCCTCTCACGGGAGAGCTTCTCTTTGAGGCAGGTACTCTTCTTGACAACGAGAAGGCAAAGACCATCGAAAATGCCGCTGTTAACGAGGTCAGCCTCAAGCTTGACAACGGAAAGATAGTTAAGGTATTTTCAAACAACACCATTTATCCCGAGCACATTCTCGGCTTTGGTCTTGAGGATTGCGGTGTTACAGAAAAGGCACGTATTCCCGTGCTTCTCGAGATACTTGAGAAGTCCGGCGGAGACGTTGATGCCATCAAGGCTTTGGCTAAGGAAAACATTGCTGAGCTTTGCCCCAAGTATATAACTAAGGATGATATTTTCGCATCCATCAACTACATTCTCAACCTTCCTTACGGTATAGGAAACGTCGACGATATCGACCACCTCGGCAACCGTCGTATTCGTTCTGTCGGTGAGCAGCTCCAGAACCAGCTCCGCATCGGCTTTACAAGAATGGATAAGATAGTTAAGGAGAGAATGACCACACAGGATAACGAAAAGCTCACTCCTCAGGCACTTATCAATATAAGACCTATCACAACGGTAGTTCGTGAGTTCTTCGGTTCTTCGCAGCTCTCGCAGTTCATGGACCAGAACAACCCTCTCGCTGAGCTTACTCATAAGCGTAGACTTTCGGCTCTCGGTCCCGGCGGACTTTCCCGTGACAGAGCTTCCTTCGACGTCCGTGACGTTCACTATACGCACTATGGCCGTATGTGTCCTATCGAGACACCTGAAGGTCCTAACATCGGTCTTATTTCTTATCTTACGACATACGCAAAGATAAACGATTACGGCTTCATCGAGGCACCCTTCCGCAAGATAGAGAACGGAAGAGTTACCGACGAGGTTGTATATATGACTGCTGACGTAGAGGATAACTACGTCGTAGTTCCCGCAAACGAGCCCATCGACGAGAACGGTTACTTTATAAATAAGAAGGTTACCGCAAGAGACAAGGGCGAGTTTGTGGAGATGGAAGC
>JAFVSI010000083.1 GCA_017503865.1 Clostridia bacterium
ATAATGTTATAATAAGTTGATTTAGCAAAAGCTATATATTAATAATATCGGAGGTATATTTATGGCAATTCTTATTACCGGTGGAGCTGGATATATTGGCTCGCACGCTATGGTTGAATTTCTTGAGGCTGGAAAGGAGCTTGTTTGTGTCGACAACCTTTCAAACAGCAAGGAAACATCTCTTCAAAGAGTTAAACAAATAACAGGTAAAGAGGTTAAATTCTACAAAGTTGACCTTCTTGATATAGATGCACTTGAAAAAGTATTTCTTGAGAACAACATTGAGAGCTGCATTCATTTTGCAGGTCTTAAGGCAGTTGGTGAATCATGTTCAAAGCCCCTTTTGTACTATCACAACAATATAACGGGAACTCTTAATCTTTGCAAGCTTCTTTCAAAGTACAACGCAAAGAGAATTGTTTTCAGTTCTTCAGCTACCGTTTACGGCAAGCCTGCAAGTGTGCCGATAACCGAGGATTTTCCGCTTTCTACAACAAATCCTTATGGAGAGACAAAGCTTATGATAGAGCGAATCCTTAAGGACCTTTGGGCGTCTGATAATGAGTGGAGCGTTTCTATTCTTCGCTACTTCAATCCTATCGGTGCGCACAAGTCGGGACTTATTGGTGAGGACCCCAGAGATATTCCCAACAACTTGCTTCCTTACGTTGCACAGGTCGCACTCGGTAAGAGAGAATGCCTTTCTGTTCACGGTAACGACTACAATACTCACGACGGCACAGGTGTACGTGACTATATTCACGTTGTTGACTTGGCTAAGGCACATCTTTGTGCACTTGAAAGAGCAGAGAAGATTACGGGAGTTGAATACTTCAATATTGGTACAGGTAAGGGTTACTCTGTTCTTGACGTTGTCAAGGCTTACGAGGAAGCAACCGGTGCTAAGGTCAACTATAAAATAGGACCGAGACGTCCCGGTGACATAGATGAGTGTTATGCAAATCCCGAGAAGGCATATAAGATACTCGGTTGGAAGGCACAGTACAATCTTGAGGATATGTGCAAGGACTCATATAATTGGCAGTCTAAAAATCCTAACGGTTACGAGGAATAATATGGGTATTTCAAAAGTTTTTTTTGGAAAACTTAGTGATGGCAGAAGTGTTACTGAATATACACTTGAAAACAAAAATGGGGTTAAGGTAAAGCTGCTTGATTACGGTGCTACCGTTAAAGAAATACACGTGCCCGATAGGAATGGCAATTTTGCCGACGTTGTTGCAGGCTATGATTCGCTTGATTCATACGTCAATGCCGACGGTTATCAGGGGGCTGTAATAGGTCGAGTCGGTAACAGAATTTGCAAGGGAAAATTCACTCTCGATGGCAAGGACTACAGCTTGTTTATTAACAACGGTCCCAATCATCTTCACGGTGGAGAATTTGGCTTCAATTCTAAGGTTTGGGACGTGGATACGGTTGGCGAAGATGAGCCGAGTATTATTTTTAGCTATATCTCACCAGACGGAGAAGAAGGCTACCCCGGTACTCTTAAGGTCAGTGTTAAATATACATTAAGTTCCGATAACGCACTTTCAATAAACTACGTTGCCTCAACAGATAAAAAGACAATTGTGAATCTTACGAATCACTCGTACTTTAATCTTGGTGGTTACGATAGTGAAAGTATTCATTCGCACGAGCTTTTCCTTGATGCCGAGTATTATCTTCCTACTGATGATACACTTATTCCTACGGGGGAAATCAAAAGTGTAAAGGGAACTCCATTTGATTTTACTACCTCAAAAGAAATTGGTCGCGATATTTTAAGTAATAATCAGGACCTTATATTTGCGAGAGGTTATGACCATTGCTTTTATTTCGGCGAAAGCGAAAATATAGTTAAGCGTGCTGAGCTTTATGATAAAAATAGCGGTCGTGTAATGGAAATGTTCACTGATCAGCCGGCTGTTCATATTTACACAGGAAACTACGTAAATAATGAAGAATATCCATTTAAGGGCGGCGTTGCTCAAGAGGAACAAACTCTTGTTTGTCTTGAAACAGAAAAAATGCCCGACAGTATAAACCACGATAATTTTACAAACGTTATACTCGAACCCAGTGAGGTTTATGATTACACAACGATTTTTAAGTTCTCAGTAAAATAAAAAAATACCCGACAGTGAATTTCACTGTCGGGTATCTTTTATTTATGTTAGCTTATTTGCTTTTAGCCTCGGTTATAAACTTTATACCCAAAATTGTTCCAACCATAAGAACGATACCGATGGGAAGAACGATGAGCCAGTTTTGAATGAATCCTGCGATGATGAAGCATACGAAGGAAACTGCAGCAACAGTAACTGCATAAGGAAGCTGAGTTGCAACGTGGTTTACGTGGTTACACTGAGCACCTGCGGACGCCATAATTGTTGTGTCGGAAATAGGCGAGCAGTGGTCACCGCAAACTGCACCTGCGAGACAAGCGGAAATGCCGATAACGAGAAGCTCGGACATAACACCGTCAACGGGCGGGAAGATTGCTGTAACGATAGGAATGAGAATTCCAAAAGTACCCCACGAAGTTCCGGTTGCGAAGGAAAGACCAACTGCAACAAGGAAGATAACTGCGGGAAGGAGCATCTTAAGTCCCTCAGCGGCACCGAACATAAGGTCGTAAACGTAAATGTCAGCACCAAGTGAGCCTGTGATACCGTTAAGTGTCCAAGCAAAGCAAAGAATAAGAATTGCTGGAACCATTGCACAGAAGCCCTTAGGAAGTGCATTCATAGCATCCTTGAAGGAGATAACCTTACGGCAAATAAGATATATAACGCTCAATACAACTGCAACGGCTGAGCCAAGAGCAAGACCAGCAGAAGCATCGCAGTTACTGAAAGCATCAATAAAGGATTCGCCGTCAAAGAATCCACCGGTATAGATCATACCGAGAATACAAGAAACTATAAGAACAACAATGGGAAGAACGAGGTCGATAACTCCGCCCTTAGCGTTGCTGTCAACAACTGTTCCGTCACCCTCGTTGCGTTCACCCTCGGAGAAGAGGTCGCCGTTTTTAGCGTTGAGTTCGTGACGCTTCATAGGACCGTAATCAAATCCGAGAACGGTGATAGTAATGATCATTACGAGTGTGAGAAGTGAGTAGAAATTGTAAGGAATAGCCTTTATAAATAGAGCAAGACCGTTAACAGAAACTACAACACCCGCAACAGCAGCTGCCCAAGATGAGATAGGAGCTATCATACAAATGGGAGCAGCAGTAGCATCGATAAGATATGCGAGCTTTGCATGGGATAC
>JAFVSI010000084.1 GCA_017503865.1 Clostridia bacterium
ATTTCAATAGTGGTAGGGCAATTACCGCAAGTGGCGTTTTTTTCGACGAGCCTATAGGCTTCAGCGTGTGGAATGCCCCAAGGGGGCTATCGCAAGCCACCAGCACGGCTGGTGGTCATGACTCGCCTTTGGCGAGTTGTATTGCTGCGCAGTGATATTCGGCTTGCACCGAGTGATATTCGCTACGCGAGTTTTGTGGCGAATAAAATATCACTGAAGCCGTAAGGCTTCAATATCACTATTGCAATAGCAATAATATCACTCCGACAAAGTCGGAATATCACTCTTGCTTCCTCTGCCGATTTGTGTTATAATGGTGGTAGCGTAAAAGCCTCCCTTGTGCAAAGGGAGGTGGCAGCCGAAGGCTGACGGAGGGATTGTGAAATGAAGAAATTAAGCAAAAACAATCCCTCAGTCGCTAACGCGACAGCTCTCTTTGCACAAGGGAGCCTCAGGACGCGTGCAGCTTTAGGGGTATGGGCATAGCCCGATGCATTTGTAATACAAATGCGAAACTGGCGATAAAGGAGATATTATGAACTATCAAAAATTAATGACCGATTCCTTAACCTCCCTCTTAGATGGAAAGGAAAGCTTGAAATGCTCTTTTTTTGCAATATTGTTGCAAGGAACAAATTCTTATTCTGGTTACTGGGGCTTGTCGGACAATAATTTGCTGGGAGCAGTCTTGACGTTTTCTGGTACAGAAGTATCATACACAATAAAAGTGCCTTTAGAAATAAAAAAGGTCAAGATCCGAAAGAGCCTTTTTCCAAAGCAATATATAGTGAAAATCAAATTTATGGAAGGAAAATCTTGTAAATTAAGAGTGCCTTTAAAAGCATACCAAATTGAAAAGCAGAAAGAAAACTTCGAGTTTTTTTGCAAGGAACTCACTGACAAATCGATATGATAACAAAACCCCGACAGATTTAAGGTCTGTCGGGGTTATCTCTTTGTTTTCTGCGGATCAAATATTGCTTATCCGTAGGGGCGTTCTATGAACGCCCGCGGGCGAACACAGTTCGCCCCTACCGTGGTGTTGGGTAAATGTTTCGTGATTTCTCCGCTAAGGACATCACGCATTCGGTTACAGGCTTGTTTTTTATCAAAGATTGCCCGACATTGCTTCGGAAATGACTGCAAGCACTTTTTCATAACAGCCGCCGCAGCCCGTTGAGCAATGCGTGGTGTTCTTTACGTTTTCGAACATTTCGAGAAGTGCCTTAGTGTCGCTGTGCTTGTGAATCTCATCGATAATGTCAAAGAAGCTGACGTTATTGCATTTGCAAATTATATAGTCTTCCTTCGATTTTGTGTTAAGAGGAAGGAGGTCGCAAACGAGAGGCTCCTCGATCTCAGTCTTCCAAAGTCCGTGAAGATTGCAGTAAGCATATACCGACAGAGGCTTTTCATCGGCAAGAGCAAAGGTTACGGTGGGCTCACTGTCCGGCTTTAGGCACTTTCGCTGTCCGCCCTCGGTTGTCTCAAGATATACCCAAAGGATGCTGTGCTCCTCTGTCATAGGATGAGCGACCGAGCCAATGCTGACAGTTACCTTGTTGCCTTCGACCGATACGACGGGAAGGTGCTTTTCCTCACTTGCCTCAATAACGCCCGGTTCGAGCTTGGTCATTTTCTGACCGCAGCACATCATAGGAACACCTGCATCGGAAATCATACCGATAAGATTTCCGCAATGTTCGCAAATATAAAACTTGTTGTTGTCACACATTTTGATCTACCTCCAAAAGAATAAAGAATAACGTAATCTATAAAAATATTCTATCACAAAAAGTTAGAAAATACAAGCATTCAGAAGATTTTTGAAAAAAGCTTATTCATCCCTTGCTCTCCGAAAGCTTACGGACAAATTCGGTTATTTCGTTGCCGATACGGGTAAGCTCCTCTAAGAATTCCTTTGCGGTCATACGGAAAATGCCCGAATGAACTGCGGAAAACTGCAAAAGCTTATCGCCTGTCACCATTCGAATGCTGTAATCGGGGCCAAGCTCGTGCATCATTTTCTCGATGTAGGCATCGGCAGTCTCATCGGTCTTCGTATATACGACCTTGTAGCCGTCGTGCATAAATTCCGAGCCCTCACCGTCCTTAACGAGATAGGCGTCGAAAACAAGCACAAGCTCGGTCTTCGTATAGGCAACGTAGTTGCTGAGAAGGTCCATAAGCTCCTCACGTGCCTTTTCAAGACTATACTGTGAGGTCTTTTTCAAATTATCGTCGGAGTATATAAGATTATATCCGTCAATAATGACCATATTTCTTTGTGAGCGAACGGTCTTTGGCTTGTGAGCCTTTTCCTTCTTTTCTCCCGATATTAGCTTTGGCTCGCTGTACTGTTTGCGTTTGATGGGACCGAACAGCTTGAGCATCAGCTTATCGAGCTCGTCGTCATTTATGCTGTATTTGCGTGCGAGAGTGGACGCCTTTGGGATGATAGCTTCGCTTATAGACGAATTCTTTAGCTCGACTTCAAGGTGCTTGTAGCTGTCGACCTCGCTCCAGTGAACCGTAAATCCCGCACCGTGTGCACAAAACACGGAGTGCGGGGGATTGTCAAGGTCGCCCTCGGCGTCATATCCTGCCTTTGCTACGACGTCATCTTGATCGTGGCAAGGCTCGTATCCGTCAGAGGTACAGAAAAATGTGCCCTCACCCTTTGTGTAGGCGATCACCTCTCTCGTATAATCGTAAAGAGTTGACACGGGACCTCTTCCGCATATGGCGGTGCGGTCGGTGTCGGAATTTTCAAGCTCAAATTCTGCAAAGCGAGCCTGAAGGTCGGACATAGCTCGTCCAACCGACTGCGTCGGTATCTCAAGTCTGAACTTATAGTACGGCTCAAGCAGTGTGCAACCCGCTTTCATAAGTCCGTGCCTTACAGCCCTATACGTTGCCTCGCGGAAGTCTCCGCCCTCGGTGTGTTTTTGGTGTGCCTTACCCGCCACAAGGGTTATCTTCGTATCGGTGAGCAGTGCTCCTGTGAGTGTTCCTCGGTGGTCTTTTTCGTATAGATGCGTTAAGACAAGCCGTTGCCAGTTAAGGTCAAGCGTGTTTTCGGGAAGATCTGTGTCAAATACAAGTCCCGTGCCTTTTGGTGCGGGCTCGATAAGAAGCTGTACCTCGGCATAGTGACGCAGAGGCTCGAAATGACCGACACCGATAGTCCTTGAGGCCGCCTTTTCCTTATACAAGATCTTACCCGCACCGAG
>JAFVSI010000085.1 GCA_017503865.1 Clostridia bacterium
CGAAAACGCAAATTCCAGGTGTCAGATGTCCTATTTCAAACAAGCTGACGGGTATGCTTGCCTGAATTGCCGAAAGAAGCAGTATAAGGACAAGCGGAAAGCCAAGACCGAAGCAAAGATTTAGCGGATCGCGTAAAATTTCTTTCGTATTTCTCTTTGCAAACGCAAGCATTCTCATTTCTTCTCCCCCCTTACTATGCGAACGAAGGCGTCCTCGAATTTCTGAACACCTGCCAAGTCTTTTATTTTTTCTGCGGTGTCGCACACAAGTAGCCGCCCGTCCTTCATAATCGCAATTTTATCGGAAAGTGCTTCAGCTTCTTCCATATAATGAGTGGTAAGAATTATTGTAACTCTTCCACGAAGCGCACGGATTATATCCCAAAGCTCGCTTCTTACAATTACGTCAAGCCCGAGCGTAGGCTCGTCAAGAAAGAGAATTTTCGGCTCGCAGATAAGTGCCATCGCAATACTAAGCCGCCTCTGCCAACCGCCCGAGAGCTTTCCCGCTCTTCTTTCCATAACCTCGTCAAGCCCGAGAAGGCTTGAAATTTCGGCAATTCTACCCTCTCGCACGCCCTTTTCTATTCCGTAAACTCCGCACATAAGCATAAGATTTTCACGTACCGAAAGCCCCGAGGCAATAGCCGTCTCCTGCGGTGAAACCGCTATAAAGGATTTCACCTCGTTTGACTCGCTTGTAATGCTTTTACCAAAAAGATATGCGTCTCCCTCGCTCGGCGAGGTGAGACAGGAGAGCATTTTTATCGTTGTCGTCTTGCCCGCCCCGTTTACACCGAGCAAGGAGAATATCTCGCCCGCCTCTACCGTGAGCGACAAATTATCTACCGCAACTATTTTGCCGTATTTTTTTGTCAGTCCCTCTATTTTTATAGCGTTCATAATCATTTCTCCTCTCGTGCGTGACTGCTGCGAAGTCCCTGATATACGTCGGTCAGCATATTGCTGATAACCTCGGTGGAAAACTCCAAAAACGAGGTTGCGACCATAGTGGCTATGCCGTGAACGCAAACCCACATTTCAAGGTGCATACGCTCAGCCTCGTCTTTTGAAATTCCGTTTGCCATCATTATATATTCAACCGATTTCTCGAAATCCGTGCCTGCCTCAAGCCCCTTGCCCTGCCTGTCGCACATAAACAATAGTTTGAAAAGCTCCTTTTCCTCTTTTGCAAAGCGAATATAACCCATACCGAACGCCTTATATTCGGGATATTTCCCGCTTTCAACCTCTCTTTGCAAAAACGAAAAGTAAACCTCTCTCGCCGAAGCGACCACCGCTTCTTCAAGCTCCTCCATTCCCGAAAAATTCGAGAAGATAGGCTGTGTCGAGCAGCCAAGCTCACTCGCTATACTCCTTGCATTTATCGCATCAACGCCACGGCTTCTGACTATATCAAGTGCCGTTTTTATTATATCCTCTTTTGTTACCTTAACCTTAGGCGGCATATTTCATTCCCCTTTCTTTATATAACACGCGTTATATATCAACAGTTATTTTAGCACCCCTCAAGGAAAATGTCAAGTACTTTGAATAAAAAAAGCGAGGCAATCTGCCTCGCTTTTTTGTTTGAATTACTTTTCGTTCTTATAAATTTCCTTGAAATACTTGTAGGTATCGACCTTAAGCTCGCCGCAAGCAGCCTCGTCACAAGCGATGATACCGTCCTTGTGGAGCTGGAGTGCGCTTATTGTCCAAGCGTGGTCAACTCCGCCCTCGACGCAGTGGCGAAGAGCACGGGCCTTGTTGTGTCCGCTGATGAGAAGAAGCACCTGCTTTGAGTCGCAGACAGTACCAACACCAACCGAGAGAGCAGTTTTGGGAACTTTCGTTACGTCGTAACCGAAGAAACGGGAGTTAACGATGATAGTGTCCTCAGTGAGTGCACGAACACCTGTTCTCGATGTGAGCGAGGTGAAGGGCTCGTTGAACGCAATATGTCCGTCAACGCCGCTGCCGCCGAGGAAGAGGTCGATGCCGCCATAAGACGCTATCTTATCCTCGTAACGCTGGCACTCAGCCTCAAGATCCTCTGCCATACCGTTGAGGATATTTACGTTCTCTGCGGGAATATCTATGTGATTGAAGAAATTATCGTGCATAAAATACCAGTAGCTCTGGTCGTGCTCGCGAGGAAGTCCAACGTATTCGTCCATATTGAAGGTGACTACGTTCTTAAAGGTAACCTTGCCCGCCTTGTTCATCTCAATTAGTCTCTTGTAAACTCCAAGAGGCGACGAGCCTGTCGGCAAACCAAGCACGAAGGGACGGTCCTCTTTATGGTTGTTGATGGCATCGGCAATATGACCTGCCGCCCACTCGCACATTAAATCGTAATTGTCTTTGATGATAAGCTTCATATTTTTACTCCTTGATGGTTTGAATTTATAATAGTATTATTACTGTCATTATACAACTTATTATCGTTTTTGTAAAGATATTTGCTAAAATATAAATTTATTCTTCGCTTTTGAGAACTCTCAAAAACATTTTTATTTTATCTCTCCCGAGGGTGGAAGTGTCGCCTTTCCGTATCCGACGGGTTTACCCATTATCGGGTATCCGCTTTCATCAAATTCCACTTTTTGCAGGTGACAATATCGAGGAACATAATCAACGGTTTTGTTGGGATTACGCATACCGTGATATGCACACCAGACCTCAGTGCCGTCGGGCGAATGGAAGAACGAGGCGTGGCCGGGGCCGTAAACACCGTTTCCGTAGCTCAGTAGCGGTTCGGGGTGCTTTTTCCAGCTTTCAGGCGAGCAGAAGTCTCCGCCGATATATTCAAGAACTCCGAGTGCATAGTGGACCGTCCAAAAGCCGTTGGCGGAATATATCAAAAACAGTCTGTCTCCGCTTTCAAGAAAAAATGCTCCTTCAATTATCGCTTGGGTACCAACGCAAGGCTCTACAAGCTCCCATTCGAGCTCCGCACGGGCTATCATAACTCCGCTCTCACAAGTATAAGGATTTTTCATTTTCGCAATTTCAAGCACCTGACCGTACCGTGAATCGTATTTTGAATAGCACATATACTGTGTTCCGTCGTCGGCAGTATAAATCGTGGGGTCGATACTGAAAATGTTTGAGGTAGGTCTTCCCTTGAATTCCCACTCACCAAAGGGGTCAGAGGT
>JAFVSI010000086.1 GCA_017503865.1 Clostridia bacterium
TACCGCCGCCGAGGTCGAAGACCATAATCTTCTGGTCAGTCTCTTTGTCCATACCGAAAGCAAGTGCTGCGGCTGTAGGCTCGTTGATTATACGGAGAACCTCGAGTCCTGCTATCTTTCCTGCGTCCTTTGTTGCCTGTCTCTGTGCGTCAGAGAAGTATGCGGGAACAGTGATGACCGCCTGAGTTACAGGGGTGCCGAGATATGCCTCTGCGTCAGCCTTAAGCTTCTGAAGAATCATTGCGGAGATCTCCTGAGGAGTGTACTCCTTTCCGTCAAGGTTCTTCTTTGTAGCACTACCCATCTCACGCTTAATGGAGATAACGGTCTTGTCGGGGTTGGTGATAGCCTGACGCTTTGCAACCTGACCTACCATTCTCTCGCCTGTCTTGGAAAACGCTACGACAGAGGGTGTTGTTCTTGCTCCTTCGGGATTGGGGATAACGATAGGCTCGCCGCCCTCAAAAACCGCTACGCAAGAGTTTGTTGTTCCTAAATCTATACCGATGATCTTTCCCATAATAATTTTCTCCTTTTAATTATTGTAATTTATTATTTGTTGTTTTTTGTTTTTGATGTGTAAATCAGTTTGCGACCTTTACTACCGAGTAGCGAAGCACCTTGTCGCCTCTTTGGTATCCCTTTGCAAACACCTCGACAATCTCGCCCTCACCGAACGATTCGTCGTCAATGTGCATTACCGCGTTGTGAAGGTTAGGGTCAAAGGTCTTGCCGAGAGCCTCTATTTCCTTGACTCCCATCTTATCGAGTGTGTCGGCAAAGCTCTTGAGTGTCAGCTCAAGTCCCTTTTTAAGCGACTCCGCATCGGCGTTCTCAAATGCTGCGGCACGTTCGAGATTATCAAGCACGGGAAGGATTTGCGAGAGAGCGTCGAGATATGCATCGGCATATATTCCCTCTTTTTCCTTTGCCGTTCTCTTGCGGAAATTCTCATACTCGGCAAAAAGACGCGTATATTTGTCGTTTGCCTCGCTAAGCTCCGTTTCTTTTTTCTGAAGCTCCTCTTCGAGCTTTTTGGTCTTCTTTTTGTCTGCCTTAGAAGCCTTTTCCTCACCGTCGCCCACGTTCTCTTCTGTAGGCTCTTTTGTCTCGGGTACGTCTGCTTCCTCGGGGACGTCTATCTTGTTTTCATTATTTTCCGCCATCATTATCTCCTTCCTTTACCTTGCCGTCGAGCTTTCTGTCGTCGCCTATCATATCGGCAACGCTGCCACCTATCTCATCAATAGTACGAAGCACGTTCTTGTAGTCCATTCGAAGCGGTCCAAGAACTCCGATAACACCGACCGTTCTTCCGTTCTTCTTGATAGGCTTGAATACGAGCGAGGAATTATTCATTACCTTGACCGAGCTTTCGGAACCGATGAGAACGTTTACGTTGTCGCTGTCGGCATCTGATACGAGGTCGAGTATCTGGCTTTGCTCCTCGAGAGTTCCAAGCAGCTCACCGAGCTGTCTTGTGTCGGAATATTCGGGGTAATTGAGAAGATTGTTTATACCCGAATAGCGAAGCTCACCGCCGTCTATCTCACTCATAACGTCATAGATGCACTTGACTGCCGCGTTTATCATAAATCCGTCGCTTCCCATAGCCTTTTCAAGCTCGACGATAAGCGGAAGATTTATCTTGTCGGCAGATATACCGCAAAGGTGTGCGTTAAGAAGTGCCGCAAGTCGCTCAACTGACTCCTGTGTAATGCTCTCAGCTGTTTTTACCTTCTTGGTCTTTACGTTTCCGTGTGAGGTTATCATTACGATTACGAAATTGTTTTCGTCAAACCAAATGACCTCGTAACGTGACATCGTAATCGAGGACGCCTTCGGCTTTATCGCAATTCCCGTGTAGTTCGTCAGCTTTGACGCAAGACGCGATGCCGTCTCAAGTATCTGGTCTATCTCGCCCATTTTTGACTTGAGGAGATGATTTACCTGTGCCACCTCTTTTGTGACCGTGTCGTACTGGTTTACCAGCATATCGACGTAAAAGCGGTATCCAAGCTCACTTGGCACTCTACCTGCCGAAGTGTGAGGCTGTTCAAGGTAGCCCATCTGCTCAAGCTCTGCCATCTCGTTGCGTATAGTTGCCGATGAGCAAGTAAGAAGCCCGTTTTGCACAACGTATTTCGAGCCAACGGGCTCGCCACCCTCTATGTGTGCTTCAACTACGGCTTTAAGTATCGTCTTTTTTCTTTCGCTGAGTTCCTCATAAAACACCCTTTGCTACCGCCTTTCCTTTCCAAGTTGCCAAAAATAAAACAAAAGGCACTTGAAAATGATTTTTTAACTCGTTTTTAGCACTCTTTTTGTTTAAGTGCTAACTACAGTATAAAATTTACCACTTTCAATGCCTTTTGTCAAGGGTTTATTCAAATTATTTTTGTTAATTATTTGTGAACAGTGCTAATTTTAGGTTTTCGACTATCTTCTCTTTATATAAATGTTGGAAACGTTGCCCGACGAACCGAAATGGAATTCGATAGCTGAGGCATCGCCCTCATATCGAATAGCTCCCGAAGAGCCCTCTGTATATACCTTTCCGTAAGCCGCAATGACCTCGTCTCTCGTCGAGCCGATGGTAATTCCCTCCACCGTTGTCTGTGAGTCGTCAATTATCTTTATCTGTCTTATTATCTCACTTTCACCGCTTACGTGAGTCTCTATCTCGATGCCCGAAAGGGTGTATATAACGTCCTTTTCGTTAGTACCGCAAGCCTCGCCGTCCTCACTCTTATATTCACCGAGCTTAGGAATTATATCCTTTGCTTCCACACCAACCTTGACCTGTTCCCCTTTGTACATTACGTAAAAGTTTAATTTCAAAACATCATCACCCTTAGGTGTCTCATCACCACAGCCTACCACAGCAAAAATCAGCAGAAGTGCTATGCAAAGTGCTAAAATTTTTTTCATTATCTATTATCCCCCAATCAATAGATTTTATTTCTCTGTGTTTTTTCTTTCATAATATTTGTCTACCCTCGTCTGCCAAGCAGAAGAAAGCTCACTCTCTCCCCGTCTGTCGGGAACGGCA
>JAFVSI010000087.1 GCA_017503865.1 Clostridia bacterium
AAAATTAAAAATAATCAACTGTTAAAAAGCTTCTCGAAAAATCTCTTTCTGACGAGTGCCGAGGAATATGGCTCGTCGTCGCAAAGCTCTACCGTGTTTCCCGCCTCGGAAATGTCCCATAGGTGATGGGCGTCCGACGAGACGAGCGTTTTTGTGCCTGAGAGCGACTCGTACTTTTCATAATAGGGCTCGATGTTCGCTCTGTCGCGAAATTCTACGAACCGAAATCCGTACTCAGGCGGTACGTCACCGAGAATTGCCACTATACCGTTTGATTCCCTATCGATATGAGCAGGTCTTACATGTCCGTTATGGCGACGGGCAAGCTCTATCGCGTCGGATATAAAGAGGTCTGTTGCCGAAATGAGAAGCTTTTTGACCTCACCCACAGGCTCATCCTCGGAATCGGTAATTATCTGGTTGCCGAAAATCTCAGGCCTGTTATCTATCGGCATTATATGCTCATATACCTCACGGGAAAACGCCATCGCGTCCTCTATATCTTCAAAGAGACAAACGATATGCACGTCCTCAGCGGTAGTCAGCTCCATACCCGCAATTCCGACTATTCCCTGCTTCTTGCACGCCTCAAGAAAGGCGGGGCAATTCTCACACGAGTTGTGGTCGGTGAGAGCCACGATGTTAAGACCGTTTAATGCCGACATTCCCGCAATATTGTTCGGTGTCATATCGTCATCAGCACAGGGAGAAAGACAGGAGTGAATATGAAGGTCGTAATTATAAATACTCATATGAGCTTTGAGAGTGCGGCACAGGTCTCGTACGAGCCATCTGCCACCGAAAGAATATTTATTCCCTCATTCTCAGCTTTTTTGAGAGCATCCGAGTCAAGCTCAACGTTCTCCGAAAGGATAACGCAAGCGACGTCGGCAAGGGACGCCACAGCCACTACGTTGAGGTTTGACATAATAGTAACCCACGCAGAATCGGCAGGGGCTCTGCCCATTACCCAGCTGAGAAGGTCTCCCGTATAAGCTCCCGTGACCTCACGCTCAGGAGAAGGCAGACAAATATTTTTAGCACCAAGCTTTACGCTAAGCTCTGCAACCGTCATTTTGCCACCCCCAAAAGTCAATTTTTGTGAAAGTTTTCACGAAGCCTGATAAGACAGTCCTCAACTGTTGCCTCACCCGCCACAATATCCTCGGCAAGTGCGTGGCAATTAGGTGCTCCGCAGGAGCCGCAATCAAGGTGCGGAAGAGTTTTGTATATCTCCTCAACGTGAGTCATTCGCTTGATTGCCTCTGCTCGGCTCTCAATAGAAAGTCCCTCGATATTCTCGAAGAAATCCTTGTCGGAAAGAACGTCATCCGAAACGTCCTGACCGTCAACTCTGTTTCTCGAAATAGGCAGATATTTACGCAAGGAACGAAGCCTTGCCTTTGCTATATAAGGATTCTCAACGTTAAGTGTGCCGCCGACGCAGCCGCCGTTGCAGGCATTGAACTCAACAAAGTCGAGGTCTCTTATAGTTCCGTTTTCAATTTCATCAAGAACGTTAATGCAGTTCTCAATTCCGTCGGCCGCAAGATACTTGCCCGAAAGGAGCGAAGTCGCCTCACCGCCCGTTCCAGCCCAGTTAAGACCGATGATTCCCGTTCTCGAGAGGGGCAGCGGATTCTTTACGTTCTTACGCTCGGAGCGTATCTTGAAATAGAAATCACTTATTGCAAGTGCACCCGTAACGGCAGTTTTTTCGACCGCTATGGGATTTTTTATGTAGCTTATCTTTGCAGGACAGGGCGATATAAACAAAACGCATATATCGTCGTCACAAAGCTCGGGATGAGCCTCAAGTGCTTCCTTACGGGCAAGCCTTGCGGCATACTCGATAGGCGGCATTATCGGCAAAAGATTATCGGCAAGACTCGAGAATCGAAGCCCGATAAGTCTTACGATTGCGGGACACGCAGAGCTTATAACAGGCTTCTGTATGTCAGGACGCTCCATATATCTTCTTGTGTACTCGGTGACTATCTCAGCCGCACGCGACACCTCAAACACGGCATCAAAGCCGCATTTAAGTATGGCGGTAAGGATCTCGTCAACGTCATCAAGCTCGTCAAACTGCCCGTAAAGGGCGGGAGCAGGAAGTGCGATCTTATACTTATAATGGGCAAAGTCCTCGAATTTATCGTAAATAGCCTTTTTAGCCTTATAAGGACAAAGTCTTATGCACTCGCCGCAATCTATACAATTTTCCTCTTTTATTATTGCGTGACCGTCACGCACACGTATTGCCTCTGTAGGACATCTCTTTATACAGTTGGTGCAGCCCTTGCACCTCGAGACGTCAAGAGTAACCGAATGAAGATACTGTGGCATATATCCCCCTTTTTAAGCGGGCTATCAGACGTTTACCACCATTGTCACGGTAGTTCCTACGCCCACCTCTGTTTGAATGTCTATTGAATCTGTATATTTTTTCATATTGGGAAGTCCCATACCTGCACCGAAGCCGAGTGAACGAATGTCGTCGGGTGCGGTTGAATATCCCGCCTGCATTGCCTTTTCGATGTCGGGAATTCCGGGGCCCTTGTCGGCAAGAATTATCTCAATCTTGTTGGGATAAACGTTGACATCAGCCTCGCCGCCGTCCGCGTGTATGACCATATTTATCTCGCCCTCGTACATTGCTACCGAAACACGTCTTATAGTGTCTGCCGAAAAACCCATTTGACGAAGTGCCTTTTTTATCTTGACGGACGCCTCGCCCGCTGTCGTAAAGTTGTCTCCGTCTATATCAAAATGGAAATTTACCTTATCGTTATCAATCACTTACAACACTTCCTCCCGAAAGTCCGTTTGCGTAAAGCTTACCGCAAGC
>JAFVSI010000088.1 GCA_017503865.1 Clostridia bacterium
ATTTTTAATTTTAAAAATAAAAATATAAATAAAAAAACGGAGGAAAATTCACACCATGAAAAAGAATTTGACAACAGTAATGTTTCGTGGTACGAAGGCTCAGGAAGAGCAGCTCAACGCTGTGATCGAAGAGCTTCGTGACGTTCCCGGTGCCCTTATGCCTATCTTGCAGAAGGCACAGGAGATCTACGGATACTTGCCCATTGAAGTGCAGAAGATGATCGCACTTAAGCTCGGCATTTCATCCGAGGAGGTATATGGAGTATCTACCTTCTACTCACAGTTCTCTCTTAACCCCAAGGGAGAGATCGCAATTGCAGTATGTCTCGGAACAGCTTGCTACGTTAAGGGTAGCGGTGACATTCTCGACAGAATCTGCGAGGTACTTGGCATGAAGTCGGGCTCGACTTCACCTGATGGAAAGTATTCCATCGAGGCTACAAGATGTATAGGAGCGTGTGGACTTGCACCCGTTCTTACCATCAATAACGAGGTTTACGGAAGACTCACGAAGGCTGACGTTGACGGCATACTTGCAAAGTACAAATAAGATATGAAGGAGCTTTCTTTACACATTCTTGACGTAGCTAAAAATTCCGTTAAGGCGGGTGCGAGTCTCACAGAGATAAGCATTTCTACCGACACTGACGGGCTTATGACTGTTTCGATAACCGACAACGGTTGCGGAATGACTGACGAGGTGCTTAAGAGAGTTACCGACCCCTTTTATACGACGAGAACGACGAGAAAGGTCGGTCTCGGTCTGCCGCTCTGGCGTCTTGCCGCAGAGCAGACGGGAGGAAGCTTTCATATAGAATCTTCTACAGAAGAGGGAAGGAGCGGAACGTGCGTCACGGCAGTTTTCGATACGAAAAGTATTGACTGTATGCCGATGGGTGACATAGTTTCGACGGTGGTTACTCTTATATCGGGCAGTCCCGATAAGGATTTCGTTTTTAGCGACAACGACGAGAGAAATAAAAGAAGCGTATATCTTGATACAAGACAAATGAGGGAGATACTCGGTGACGGTGTCTCACTTGACGCACTTGAAATACAGATGTGGATGTCAGAGTATCTTTGTGAACAGTATGAAAATAAAACTGAAAATTAAACGGAGGAACAACATATGAAAAGTTTAGCAGAGCTTGCCGCTATCAAGGCAAAAATGCAGGACAAGGTAGTTATTCGTGAGGGAGAGGGAGCAATCCGTGTAGTTGTCGGAATGGCAACCTGCGGTATCGCAGCAGGTGCACGTCCCGTTCTTTCAACTTTCGTTGAGGGAGTTGCAAATAACAACCTTACTTCTAAGGTAACAGTAACACAGACAGGTTGCATAGGCATCTGTCAGTACGAGCCTGTCGTTGAAATTTTTGAGGACGGCAAGGAAAAGGTAACATACGTAAAGCTTGATGCCGATAAGGCAAAGAGAATCGTTGAGGAGCACCTCGTTGGCGGTAAGGTAGTTAACGAGTACACCATTGGCGAATACAAAAAAATCTGATTTTAACATTAAGAAAGGATTAAGAAAATGGTAAGAACACACGTACTTATCTGCGGTGGTACAGGTTGTACCTCGTCTGGAAGCGTTAAGATCAGAGAAGCGCTTACAGCGGAAGTTGCCGCAAAGGGTCTTGCAGACGAGGTTAAGGTAATCGGTACCGGTTGCTTCGGTCTTTGTGCACTCGGACCTATTATGATAGTTTATCCCGAGGGAACATTTTATAGCAACGTAACTATTGATGACGTTCCCGAAATAGTTGAGGAGCATTTCCTCAAAGGTCGTCCCGTTGAGCGTCTCGTTTACCACGAGGTAAAGAGCGAGGATACTCACCACGCAACATCTCTCTCCGAGACAACCTTCTACAAGAAGCAGAAGAGAGTTGCTCTCCGTAACTGCGGTGTTATCAACCCCGAAAACATTGACGAGTATATCGCAATGGACGGTTACGCAGCACTCGGTAAGGTACTTACCGAGATGACTCCCGACGAGGTTATCCAGACAATTCTCGACTCCGGTCTTCGCGGACGTGGAGGCGGCGGATTCCCCACAGGTCTTAAGTGGAAGTTCGCTTCGGGCAACAGAGGAAACGTTGTAAAGTACATCGGCTGTAATGCAGACGAGGGTGACCCCGGTGCATTCATGGACCGTTCTATCCTTGAGGGTGACCCCCACGCAGTTCTCGAGGCTATGGCTATTGCCGGATACGCTATCGGTGCTGAAATGGGTTACATATACGTTCGTGCAGAGTATCCTATCGCTATTGACCGTCTTGAGATCGCTATTAAGCAGGCTCGTGAGTACGGACTTCTCGGTAAGGACATTTTCGGAACAGGCTTCAACTTCGACATTGAGCTTCGTTTCGGTGCAGGTGCGTTCGTTTGCGGTGAGGAAACTGCTCTTATGACCTCTATCGAAGGTCACAGAGGTGAGCCTCGTCCCCGTCCTCCTTTCCCTGCAGTAAAGGGACTTTTCGGACAGCCTACAATCCTTAACAACGTTGAGACTTACGCTAACATTCCTCAGATCATCCTTAATGGCGTTGACTGGTTCCGTTCAATGGGAACAGAGAAGTCTAAGGGTACTAAGGTATTCGCTCTCGGCGGTAAGATCACAAACACAGGTCTCGTTGAGGTTCCTATGGGAACAACTCTTCGTGAGGTTATCGAGGAGATCGGTGGCGGTATTCCTAACGGAAAGAAGTTCAAGGCAGCACAGACCGGTGGACCTTCCGGCGGATGTATCCCCGCTTCTCTTATAGATACTCCTATCGACTACGACAACCTTATCGCTATCGGATCTATGATGGGCTCGGGCGGACTTATCGTAATGGACGAGGAT
>JAFVSI010000089.1 GCA_017503865.1 Clostridia bacterium
TTCTCAATTTTTGCGGTATATGTCGCACGAGACGAGTCCTGCGGTACTCTCACCGCCGTCCCTCTTTTCAAGGAGTCGACTACCTTCACGAGTGCCTTTGCACCAATCTCCGAAAGGCGGTCGTGTATGTCCTCGAAATTGTCGGAGTCCTCTATGTTGCACTTTTCAACAAGAAGCATATCTCCCGTATCGAGTCCCTTTTCCATATACATAATGGTTACGCCCGTCTCGCTCTTGCCGTCTATTATCGCTCTCTGCATCGGTGCCGCACCTCTGTATTCGGGGAGAAGCGAGCCGTGAACGTTGATACAGCCGTACTTCGGGAAATTTATGACGTTCTCGGGCAATATCTTGCCGTAAGCAGTCACCGCTATAAGCTCGGGCGAGAGCTTCCCTAAAAGTGCCTCAAATTCCTCACCGCGAAGCGTCTCCGGCTGATAAACGTCAAGTCCGTGCTCGAGGGCAAACGCCTTGATAGGTGTGGGTAAAAGCTCGTAGCCGCGTCCGCGTGGCTTGTCGGGCTGTGTTATAACTCCCACAATCTCCTCACCCGAAAGAAGCAGCTCACGCAAGGACGGAATCGCAAAATCGGGAGTTCCCATAAAAAGTATCTTCATACAGCCACCTCAGTCTAACATCTCCGACGCAACGTCGATATAAAGCTTGCCGTCAAGATGGTCAAGCTCGTGACAAAAAGCACGTGCCAAAAGCTCAGAGCCTGTATAATCGACAGTCTCTCCGTGTCTGTTAAGTGCACGGACTGTTACGTGCATAGGACGTGTTACGATGCCCGCTCTTCCCGGAACCGAAAGGCAGCCCTCTTCACCCGTCTGCTCGCCCGAATATGCAATTATCTTGGGGTTGATAAGCTCGATTACCTCGCCCTCTTTGACCTCGATAACCACTATTCTTCGAAGAATTCCGACCTGAGGTGCCGCAAGACCGCAGCCGTTTGCCGCTCTCATAGTCTCTACCATATCGTCAAGGAGAGTGAGCGTTCTCGGTGTTATTTTATCAACGGGACGGCAGCACTTGCGAAGAGTGCTGTCCCCTATCTTTACTATTTTTAATTTTGCCATTTTATTTTAGTATCCTTTCATCAAAGATTTGAGGGATTGAGGTCGACCGAAAGGGTGAGTCCCTTCACCGCCGCCTGAGAAAATTTTGAAAGAACCAATGAGAAGAGTGCCCTCGACTCTCTGTTGAGCACACACTTTGCCACCATTCTCATTCTATACTTATTTTCAACCTTATATACGGGTGCCTCAAACGGCCCGAAAAGCTCGAGCGGCACTCCCGCATACGCACCCTGACAAAGCTCCTTTAGTGTGTCCGAAAGCACCTTTGACGCCTTTAGGAGCTCCTTTTCGTCACTTGACGCAAGGGTGAGAAGCACCATATCGCAATACGGTGGGAATTTGAGCATTCTTCGTAGCGTTATCGCCCCCGCGTAAAAGCTGTCATAGTCCTGCTTGCAAGCAAGCTTTATGCAGTCGTTGTCGGGATTTACCGTCTGAATTATAGCCTCGCCCGCCTTTTTGGAGCGTCCCGCTCTTCCTATGACCTGCGTGAGCATCGCAAACGTCTTTTCGTTTGCTCTGTAATCGTCAAGATAGAGAGAGGCGTCTGCAAGAAGCACGCCAACGAGAGTGACGTCGGGGAAATCGTGTCCCTTTGTGACTATCTGCGTACCGAGCAGTATATCTGCCTCGTGACGGCGGAAGCTTGTCAGCATATTTTCATAAGAGCTTGACGAAGCGGTAGTGTCTCCGTCCATACGGAGTATTTTTGCGTTAGGTAAAAGCGAGGAAAGCTCTTCCTCAAGCCTCTGCGTGCCGTATCCCATATGAGCGATATGTTCTCCGTCGCACGACGGACATTTTTTCGGCACTTGCATTCTGTTTCCGCACCAATGACAGCGAAGCTCGCCCTTATCGTAAGAGCCGCCGAAGGTGTGGTAGGTCATCGACACAGAGCAGCGTGGGCATTTTATAGACTCACCGCAATCTCTGCACGAAAGAAAATTATTGTATCCGCGTCTGTTAAGGAAAAGAATTGCCTGCTCGCCCTTCGACACGGTCTCAACGAGCCTCTGGCAAAGCAGAGAGCTCATAGGCGACGTATTTCCCGCAGCCGCCTCAAGTCGCATATCGACAACGGTGGTTTTCGGAAGTGTCGCACCGCCGTATCTTGAATCAAGTCGCAAAAGCGTATATTTCCCGTCGACCGCCTTCTTGAAGCTTTCGATCGAGGGGGTGGCGGAAGCCAAAAGCATAAGCGCTCCCGACTTTGCACAGCGGTATCTCGCAATATCTCTTGCGTGATATTTGGGGCTCATATCCGACTTGTATGTATGCTCCTGCTCCTCATCAATAATTATCGCACCGAGGTTTTTTACAGGCGAGAAAACTGCCGAGCGAGTGCCTACCACAACGTCAGCCCTGCCCTCTTTTATCTTGTTATAGGTCTCGTATCTTCTCGCGGGGGAAAGTCCCGAATGAACTACCGCCACGCGTG
>JAFVSI010000090.1 GCA_017503865.1 Clostridia bacterium
GGTTGAAAAGTTTTTGCGTCTCTTTTTTCAAAAAGAGACCGCAATCCAACGCGCGTAGCGTTGGTCGCTCGTCGCAACGAGCGAAACTCCCCTATCGTTCGAAACGCCACGAAGGGTGAATTTCGCCTGAGGCGAAAGAGGGGAACACACACGAGGGGGTTCCCCTTGATAAACGCAAACTAACTAAATCGTTTGCCGCTTTTCTTTGCGGAAAGAGGCACAAAGAAAAGCTAAGCAAAAGAAAGTGCCGGTTTCACGAGGCTCTGCCTCGAGCTCCGCGAGCTTTTGAAAAAGCTCGACCAAAACTTTTTAATCCTTTTTTCACCCCGTTCGACAAATACCAATTTGCCAACAATCTAAACGTGCAAAATTAGTTAGTTTACTAACTAATTATATCGAAAAGGCAAATGATTGTCAATAATTTTTTGCCCGATATAACAATTTTTTGCTGAATTTTTAAAAAAGCCGAAAAAGGCTGTAAGATAAAAAATTCTTTTTCAAAAAAAGAAAGAATTTTACATAAAACATCAATATTGTTACTTATGAAAGCCGCCTATTTGCAAAAGATAATATTGCGAATTCGCAAAAATTTAAAATGAATTTTTCGCGGTAGAGGGCTGCTTTAAAAGCTTTTTCCCGCATAATAAAACACAAACAAAAAAGGAAAACAGATATGACGAGAAAGATAGTTAAGGGCGTAGGGCTCTCGCTTGTCTCACTTATACTCTTTTGCTCGGTCATCTTCGGTGCGTACAGCATAGCAATTCCCGAAAAGACCTTTGCGGCAAGTGCCGACGGGGCGATAGGAGTTCCGTTTGTAAGCTGTGCCGCAACTCTTACGGGCGAAGAAGGAATATACAAGGTCGATTGCAGACTGTTCGGTATGATTCCGATAAAGACGGTGACGTGTGCTACGTATAAGGATACAAAGCTCTATCCCGGCGGAATGCCGTTTGGCATAAAGTTTGCCACCGATGGCGTAATGGTGGTAGGCTTTTGCGACGTGGTAGGCGAGGGACAAATAAAGAATCCCGCAAACGAGGCGGGACTTAAACAAAACGATTTGATAAAAAGCATCAACGGCACGGCTATAACGAGCGTGGCGGAGCTTTCGGAGATAGTCGAAAAATCAGCGGGTAAGCCGCTATCGCTCGAGTACGAGAGGGCGGGGAAGAAGTATACGACAACACTCACCCCCGCATATTCGAGTGCCGAGGGAAAATATAAGACGGGTGCGTACGTCAAGGACGGTGGAGCAGGAATCGGAACGGTCACCTTTATTGACCCCGAGAATTATTCCTTCGGCGGACTCGGGCACGGAGTTTGCGACACCTCGAGCGGAAAGCTCGTGCCTATGAAACGCGGCTCGGTGACTGACGTAACTATAAGCGGAGTCGTTCGCGGAGAGGCGGGAAAGCCGGGTGAGGTCAAGGGATATTTTTCCTCGGGCAAGACAGGCAGCCTTCTTAAAAACAGCGACTGCGGAGTTTTCGGTGTCTTTGCCGAGGCACCCGATAACGCTCCCTGCGAGCCGATGCCTATAGGTCTTCGCGACGAGCTTCGCGAGGGCGAGGCGTATATTTACTGCACGCTCGACTCTGCAAAAATCGGCAAATACAGGGTGCAGATAAGCTCGATAGACAAAAAGGCGAGCGGAAATAAGTGCTTTACAGTCAAGGTCACCGATAAGGCTCTTCTTGAAAAAACAGGCGGAATCGTGCAGGGAATGAGCGGCTCCCCGATAATCCAAAACGGCAAAATCGTCGGTGCGGTAACCCACGTCTTAATCAACGATCCCACAACGGGGTACGGAATTTTTATTGAGAATATGCTAAATCAAATGAGCGACTTGGCGGCGTAAAACAAAGGCAATATCTCGTCCGAGATATTGCCTTTTCGTATAAGTATTGTCAAAGCTTAAAATAATTTGCCACCAGAACCTTAAGGTTGTTTGATTTCTCTCTGCCGTCACTGTAATAAAGAACCACGTCAAATTTTTTGGAAAACTCTTTTACACTACCGCAGTTTTCACAGGTACACGTGATATGCACGTTTGCGACGTCTTTTTCAACGACCTGTGCATTTTGAGAATTTGAACTGTGAGGAACACTCACTGTACTGATGTCTGTCGTTTCCCAAGAAACACATCTATCGTAATAAAATCTTGTTCCGCATTCAGAACAGAAATTTTTCTTGTTT
>JAFVSI010000003.1 GCA_017503865.1 Clostridia bacterium
AGCCGCTTTTCTTTGCGAAAAGAGGCACAAAGAAAAGCTAAGCAAAAGAAAGTGCCGTTTTCACGAGGCTCCGCCTCGAGCTCCGCGAGCTTTTGAAAAAGCTCGACCAAAACTTTTCAACCACTTGCCCTAAGTCTCACCCATAAATCAAAATTTGAAGAGGTAATTATGAAAATAATCACGTTTCAAGACATAAAGAAGCTTGGCATATCGCCTGCGACCTGCTACGAGTGGGTGGCACAGACGATAAGAGACAAGGACAAATATATACTTCCGCCCAAAATAAGCTTGAAGCCCCGCGACGGTGTTTTCTGCAACGTAATGCCGACGATAGGTGGCTCGGTAGGCGGTGTCAAGGTCGTCACAAGGTATCCCGAAAGAGAGCCGAGCCTTGACAGCAAGCTCCTTCTTATGAATGCCGACAGCGGAGAATTTCTCGCCCTTATGGACGCTGATTTCATAACCGCTATGCGTACGGGAGCCGTTGCGGCACACAGCATAAGACTGCTCGCCAAAACCGATTATTCTAACATTGGCATTATGGGACTTGGCAATACCGCACGTGCGGCACTTCTCGTTCTCCTTGAGGTCGAGAGAGAAAAAAGCTTTAAGATAAAGCTCCTTCGATATAAGGACCAAGCCGAAAGCTTTGCGGAACGTTTTTCGGAATATAAGAACGTCAGCTTTGAGGTTGTCGACACACCGAGAGACATCGTGCGTGGCTCTGACGTTGTAATTTCCGCAATCACCTACACCGAGGGTGACCTCTGCTCCGATGGGGATTTTCCCGAGGGAATTCTCGTCGTGCCGATACACACACGCGGATTTACAAACTGCGACCTCTTTTTCGACAAGGTTTTTGCCGACGACGAGGGGCACGTCTGCCATTTTGGTAATTTCAAGAAATTCCGCTCATTTGCAGAGGTTTCGGACGTTGTAAACGGCAGAGCGAAGGGAAGGGAAAGTGACCGTGAGCGTATCTTGGCATATAATATCGGTCTTTCCATTCACGATATTTTCTTTGCCTCGAAAATTTACGAAATGCTTGCACACGCGGGGAAACCCCTTCGCGAGATAGACCTTGAAAGTCCAAATGAGAAATTTTGGATATGATTTTGTTTCGGTTTCTTAACATTTTGTATCGTTTTTTGGATTGACGGCTCATTTTTGCTGTGATATACTTTTAGTGTTAAAGTATACGTGTCTTATTTGCACAGTATTGAAGTAAGATGCGAAATAAAAACAAAAAACAAAAAGGAGAACTGGTATGAAAAAGTTTCTTTCAGTAGTTTCATTGTTGCTCGTTGCAATGATGATATTTGCAATGCCCGTATTTGCTGATGAGGCAGAGGAGACGAAGCCCTTCGAGCTTCCCAAGGGAATACAGAAGTATTATGCCAATGACGTAACAGGAAAGACTCCCAATATTGACGGTACTATCGCCGAGGGCGAGTACGGTGAGCTTACCGTAAGAGTTACCGATCCTACACCTTTCGTTGACGCAGGCGGAGATTACATTGAGAATCCCAAGGAGTATCTCAAGTCCGAGTATATGGACATTTGGTTTGCTTATGATGCAGACAACATCTACGTTGCTGTCCATGACGCAGGCCCTGAAAAGTTTGCAGATAACGATGAGTTTACCTCCAACGACTATCCTTTCAGAAGCAACTATTTCTTTTGCTTTGACTTCACACCCGAGGACCTTACCGACTACTTCCGTTTCGGTGGATTTAACACAGTTACCGTTTGGAACCCCAATATGCAGTACTTTGAGTTCGGTAAGTCAAACCGTGCACCTATCAAGGTTGCTGAATGGGTTACTGAGTGTATTGTAAGAAAGGTTGACGTTACAACAGGTGCTGACGTTGGCTTTGGCGACCTTCTCACAACAAACGGAAACCCCAACTACTACGGCGGTGACTGGGAGCTCTTTATTGAGATGAAGCTCGACAAGAAGGCTGTTGCAAACGCTCTTAACGAGTGCTACTTTACCGATTACGATACCGTTCCCAACGTTATGTACTTCAACTTTGGTACCAATATGTACAGAAGAACAGAGTGCAAGCTTGACGACAGTGGAAATGAAAAGGCAGTTGGTGACGGTGAGAGCCAGTACTACAGATGGCTTGGCGATACCATTATCAGAGACAACAACGCAGACTATGAGGACTACGGTCTTTACGAGGGCGGCAAGGTCAATGCTATGATGGACGCTATCATATTCGGTGACGAGAATACCGTTATCGCACCCGCTGATCCGTTCCCTGTAAGAGAGACTACAGAGCCTGTAACCGAGGCTCCCGTGACTGATAATCCCGACGTGGCTCCCACCGAGCCGGAAGAGACAGACACTCCCGCAGATGACGAGACAGCTGCTCCCGTTGCTGAAGGTGGATGCGACGGCTCCGTTTCCCTTGCAGGAATTGCTCTCGTAGCAGCTCTTGGAGCTTGCACAGCTTTTGTCGCAAAGAAAAAAGAGAACTAAACTACATATTTGAAAAAACGGAGAGGCAAATGCCTCTCCGCTTTTTTGTTCTTTACCGATCAGTTTTTTAAAAATAAAGTTCAATAAACATAAGGCTTCACGGCAAAAGTTGATAAATGTGAGCGAAAAGTCCACCTTTTTGAGCAAAAAGTGCGTTTTCATACGGTAGCTTTATTTGTATAATATAGATGTAAGATACGAAATATCCATTCGTAATTTATCAAAATATAACAAAAAGGAGAACCGTGATGAAAAAATTTCTTTCAATCATTTCATTGTTGCTTGTTGCAATGATGATATTTGCAATGCCCACCTTTGCTGATGAGGCAGAGGAGACAAAGCCCTTCGAGCTTCCTAAGGGTATGCAGAAGTATTATGCCAATGACGTAACAGGAAAGACTCCCAATATCGACGGTACTATTGCTGATGGCGAGTACGGTGAGCTTACCGTAAGAGTTACCGATCCTACACCTTTCGTTGACGCAGGCGGAGATTACATGGAGAATCCCAAGGAGTATCTCAAGTCCGAGTATATGGATATCTGGTTTGCTTATGACGAGGACAATATTTACGTGGCTATCCACGACGCAGGTCCTGAAAAGTTTGCAGATAACGATGAGTTTACCTCCAACGACTATCCTTTCAGAAGCAACTATTTCTTTTGCTTTGACTTCACACCCGAGGATCTTACCGACTACTTCCGTTTCGGTGGATTTAACACAGCTACCGTTTGGAACCCCAATATGCAGTACTTTGAGTTCGGTAAATCCAACCGTGCACCTATCAAGGTTGCTGAATGGGTTACCGAGTGTGTTGTAAGAAAGGTTGACGTTACAACAGGTGCTGACGTTGGATTTGGCGACCTTCTCACAACAAACGGAAACCCCAACTACTACGGTGGTGACTGGGAGCTCTTTATTGAGATGAAGCTCGACAAGAAGGCTGTTGCAAACGCTCTTAACGCGTGCTACTTTACCGATTACGATACCGTTCCCAACGTTATGTACTTCAGCTTTGGTACCAATATGTACAGAAGAGTTGAGTGCAAGCTTAGTGACAGTGGCGAAGAAAAGGGTGTAAGTGACGAAAGCCAGTACTACAGATGGCTTGGCGATACCGTTATCAGAGACAACAACGCAGACTATGAGGATTACGGTCTTTACGAGGGCGGCAAGGTCAATACTTTGATGGACGCTATCATATTCGGTGACGAGAATACAGTTATCGCACCCGCTGATCCCTTCCCTGTAAGAGAAGAGACCGAAGCTCCTACAACAGAGCCCGAAGTAACCGAGCCCGAGGTAACAGAGGCTCCCGTGGGTGACGTAACCGAAGCTCCCGCAGGCGAGACCAAAGCTCCCGTTGCTGAAGGCGGCTGCGGCGGCTCCGTTTCCCTTGCAGGAATTGCTCTCGTAGCAGCTCTCGGAACTTGCACAGCATTTGTCGCAAAGAAGAAAGAGGACTAATTAAATAGTTAAATACATAGCGGAGAGGCTTATGCCTCTCCGCTTTTTTGTAGGGGGGGTTTTAATGCGGGTGGTTTTTTCAAAAAAACACCTGCCCCCGCATAATTAACACCCCTATAAATACCAATTTATAAAAATGCAGAATTGTTATTTTTTTTGCAGTATTTGATGTTGAAATGTTTTAGTTGTTATGATATAATAAATCAACAAGATACAACCGTATAGTTGTAGCTTGAAAAATAACAAAAGGAGATAAGAAATGAAAAAGTTTATTTCTATTATTTCGTTATTGCTCGTTACAGCGATGATATTTGCTGTGCCCGTATTTGCAGATGAAGCGGAAGAGAGCAAACCCTTCGAGCCTCCTAAGGGTATGACAACATACTATGCAAACAATGTTTCGGGAAATACTCCCAATATCGACGGTGTCATCGGTGAGGGCGAGTACGGCGAGCTTACCGTAAGAGTTACCGATCCTACTCCCTTTGTAGATGCCGGCGGAGACTACATGGAGAATCCCAAAGAGCATCTCAAGTCCGAGTATATCGACTTTTGGTTTGCTTATGATGAGAACAACGTTTACATAGCAATTCACGATCCGGGCCCCAAGTACAAGGACAACGGTGATGAATTCAAGCTCAATGACGTTCCTTTCAGATACAATTATCACTTTAGTATGGACTTTACGCCCGAGGACCTTACCGACTATTTCCGTTTTGGCGGTGGTAATACCGTTACTGTTTGGAATGCACAGATGCAGTACTTTGAGTTTGGCAAGTCCAACCGTGCACCCATCAAGGTATCCGATTGGGTTACAGAGTGCATCGTGAGAAAGGTCGATAAGTCAACGGGTGCTGACATAGCGTTCGGTGACCTAATTACAACCACAGGAAACCCCAACTTCGCTACCGGCGAGTGGGAGATGTATATGGAGCTCAAGCTCGACAAGAAAGCTGTTGCTAAGGCTCTCAACGATTGCTACTTTACCGATTATGATACCATTCCCAACGGTATGTATTTCTCGTTTGGTACAAACGGCTTCCAGGCAATAGGAACCTATAAGGCTGACGGAAAAACGGAGAATCTCGAGCCTAACGATACACAGTATTACAGATGGCTCGGAGCTAACATTATCAGAGACAACAACGGTGACTATGAGGAGTTTGGTCTTTACGAGGGCGGCAAGGTCAACACAATAGGTGACCTCATAATTTTCGGCGACGAGAACACAGTTTTTGAGCCTGCTGATCCTTTCCCTGTAAGAGAGACTACAGAGGCACCTACCGAGGCTCCTACAACCGAGCCCGAGGTAACAGACGCTCCCGCAGACGAGACCGAAGTTCCCGCAGGCGAGACCGAAGCTCCCGCAGATGAAGGCGGATGCGGCGGCACAGTTGCAGTTGCAGGAATTGCTCTCGTAGCAGCTCTCGGAACTTGCACAGCATTTGTCGCAAAGAAAAAAGAGGACTAAAATCTAAAAGGCATAATTATACTTAATAAAAATAGCGGCAGGGACTTGCGTTTCTGCCGCTGTTTTGATATAATGGATACATAAGGCAAAGAATTGCCAAAAAAACGATCGAAAAGGAGCTTTTTATGAAAAAATTTTTACGCGTTCTTTCCCTCGCACTCGTAGTTATTATGAGTTTGGCTATGTTTTCTTTTAATGCTTTTGCAGAAGAAGCAGACGTAAACTCACAGCACAGAACCTTTTACACAGGCAAGGATTATGCCGTTAGCGATGATGACATTATTTTCAAAAGATGGACTCCTGTTGAGGATGGCTTTGTAAAGGTTAACGATGAGCCTATCAATGCAAACATCACAAGTAAGCTTTTCAACAAGGGATGTACGCAGTCGGGTGTTGTCGTTACTCCGTCCGAGGAATATGCGATATATCCTATCGTTCCTTCCTTTGACTACTATGTAGCAAAGTCGGATACAACTATTTACATAGTATTCGATATGCTCTACCATTCTCTTACAGAGGGCAACGGAATTGGTGTGAACGATACTATCGACGTTTGGACCAGTGACTACTATAAGTATTTCAGAATAGGTTTTAACCCGAATGACTACACACAGCAGATAATCGTTTCTACACGCGGACATGGACTTGATAACGACAGCCAGAAGGGCTTTTTCTACATTGCCGATGGGGATAGCGCTGATGAGCTTTGGACAGGATACAACAGCCAGAGCCCCTATTACAAGTATGCAATTTGCGGAACAGGTTCAAATGTAATTCCCGGGCACCGTATAAGAAAGTATGGCTTCGACATTGAAGAAATGAAGAAGCTTTATCTTGAGAAGTTTGGTGTAACGCTCACCGATGAGGATTTTGATTCGATTTTTGTTTCGGGCGGACACAGATTCCGTGAGCAGGGAAAGACTTCTGCAAGTGAAAACCAGTTTAACGGAACCTACGGAACTCTTCTTACCGATGAACTTGGTAATACAACTCTCGTTCCCGACCTTATCGTATTCGGTTCTGAATTTGATGAGGAAGAGACTACCGAGCCTGTAACCGAGCCCGAGGTAACAGAGGCTCCCGTGGGTGACGTAACCGAAGCTCCCGCAGGCGACGAGACAGACGCTCCCGCAGAGGAAGGCGGCTGCGGTTCTTCCGTTACACTTGCAGGAATTGCTCTCGTAGCAGCTCTCGGTACTTGCACAACATTTGTCGCAAAGAAGAAAGAGGACTAATTTTCTATATATAAAAAGGCAGAGCTTCGGCTCTGCCTTTTCTACTTTAAATATAGTTTCAAGTTTTGATTTACGGTTTAGACAAATACCGATTTATATATCAAAACAAAAAAGTGCTATTCAGCGGGGAGCTGAACAACACTACCCTTTTATTATATCACGGTTTTTTCTATTTGTAAAGAGGGAAAATGAACAAAATGCACAATTTCTATGTAATAAACAAAAAATAATTGTAAAGTTTTTACATATTGCCTATTGAAAAAGGCTTTCAAGTGTGCTACAATATAAGTGAACAAAGGAGGAAAGGCCAATGAGAAATTAAGCTTCGGACTTTCGTAAAGGTGCAAGTGTGAGTGAGAAAAAAGTGAAATTACTTGTGTGTGAAGTTTAGGAAGTTGCATTGGTGAGTGTGTTGAAGTAGAAATCCTTTAGCGAAAGTTCAAAAAACAAAATTCGTCTTTTGCAAGGCTCAAACGAATCTAAAAACTTACGGTATTCTTGTTAAAGAAAAAATGAAAAGGTTGCGTTTTTGAGAGCGTTAAGAGAAGTAGCAAGAGATAGACAAACGAAAGAGAGGATAACAAAAGATGTTAGATATCAAGAGTGAAGCGAAATGACCCTTGACGGTGCTTAAAATGTACGGTCAAGGGTCATTTCTTTTTTTGCTTTTTGTGCGGTGATTGACACCGTGCTTTTTTTATGATAAAATAGAGTTGCAAATAATTTTAATGGAGTTGATATAATGAAAAATTATGACGTTATAATCATTGGAGCCGGCCCCGGCGGAATATTCTCGGCGTACGAGCTTTCCCTGCTTGACAAAAATCTTAAGATTGCGGTCTTTGAGGCAGGACACGCTCTGGCAAAGAGAAAATGTCCTATCGACGGCGAAAAAATAAAGAGCTGTATTGGCTGTAAGTCCTGTTCTATAATGAGCGGATTTGGCGGTGCGGGTGCATTCTCTGACGGAAAATACAATATAACCAACGATTTCGGTGGCACTCTTCACGAGTATATCGGCAAAAAACGCGCTATCGAGCTTATGAAATACGTTGACGAGATAAATATGAGATATGGCGGCGAGGGTACGAAGCTCTACACAACGGCAGGCACTGCCTTTAAGACCAAGTGTATCCAGCACGACCTTCACCTGCTTGATGCTTCGGTGCGTCACCTCGGTACTGACATAAACTACGTTGTGCTTGAGAATCTTTATGCCGACCTCAAGGACAAGGTGGACTTTTACTTCGACACTCCCGTTGAGCACGTTGTAAAGATTGCCGATGGCTATGAGATAAAGTGTGCGACGGAGAGCTTTTCTTGCAAGAACTGTATAATATCGGTAGGTAGAAGCGGAAGTAAGTGGATGGAGACTGTTTGCCGCGAGCTTGGAATTTCAACCGAGTCGAGCAGAGTTGACATCGGCGTACGTGTCGAGCTTCCCGCTGCGGTCTTTGCTCACATCACCGACGAGCTTTACGAGAGCAAGATAGTTTACCGCACAAAGCAGTACGGAGACAGAGTCCGTACCTTCTGTATGAACCCGAAGGGTGCTGTCGTAAACGAGAACACCAACGGAATTATCACAGTTAACGGTCACAGCTACGAGGACCCCGAAAAGCAGACCGACAACACCAACTTCGCACTTCTCGTTGCAAAGCATTTCTCCGAGCCCTTCAAGGATTCGAACGGATACGGAGAGTCTATTGCACGTCTTAGCAATATGCTTGGCGGCGGAGTTATCGTTCAGCGTTTTGGCGACCTCATAAGAGGTAAGCGTTCGACCGAAAACAGAATCGAAGAGGCGTTTATAACGCCCACCCTCAAGGCAACTCCCGGTGACCTCAGCCTCGTTCTTCCCAAGAGAATCCTTGACGGAATTATCGAGATGATATATGCACTCGACAAGGTCGCACCCGGAACGGCGAACGACGATACGCTCCTTTACGGAGTCGAGGTCAAGTTCTACAATATGGAAGTTGACGTTGACGAAAATCTCGAGTCCTGCCACAAGGGACTGTTTGTTATCGGTGACGGTAGCGGAATTACACACTCGCTCTCTCACGCCTCTGCAAGCGGTGTCCACGTGGCGAGAAAGATAGTAGGGTAATTTATTAGAAATTACGTAATTTTTCCTTTTTTGAAACCTTTTTCGGTTTTTTGCGACATATAGGATAGACGTTCATGAATAACGAGAAAGAATTGCCAAAAAGAAAACCTACAAGGTTAAAGTATTTTGATTATAGCTCTATTGGTGCATATTTTGTGACGATATGCACACGCGACAGAATGCAAATTTTATCCGAAATAGTCAAAACAAACTTCATTACTACCGGAGAAACAAAGGATTCAGCGGTAGGGGAGGGGCTTGCTCCTCCCGAATTTATGGTTAGATTAAAGCCTTGCGGTGAAATTGTCAAAAAACAATTACAGTTGATAGAAAACAGATTCCCAAGTGTCACAGTTGAGGATTATGTAATTATGCCTAACCATATTCACGTAATCATATTCTTGCATGAAAATGCGGGAGGAGCAAGCCCCTCCCCTACCCTCGACGATGTTATTTGTGCATTTAAATCGTTGACCTCACGTAATTGCAAGCAAAGATTTGGAATAGAAAAAATGTTCCAACGTTCATCTGCCGAGCATATAATTCGTGACATGGAAGATTATGAAACACGAAGAAAGTACATCCACGAAAACCCTATGCGTTGGTATTATGATGAATTGTACACCGAGGAATAACGTCTATCGAAAAAAGGGGGGTACCATTATCAAAAAGAAAATTATTATTTTTGCAAGCATCGCACTTGCGTTTGTTTTAATTTTATTTGTGCCCTATAGAAGAGATGCTTTTAATGATGGGGGTACGGTTGTTTATGACGCTCTTGCTTACAAGGTCGTGTCTTGGCACGTAGGACTTGATGATGATGCTTATAAAAATACGTCTGTCTATTGGTATCCCGATAATTTTAGGGATATTGACGATTTGTGGAAAATGGAAACGGATAGTATGATTTCGTGGGTAGCACCTATTGAGCAGCTTAAAAGGAAGTACCCCGAATACTTCGATTTGGGTACCTTTAAGGGCCTTGAGGTCTATATATGGCAGACGTCGAGCGGTGAATATTTGTGCGGGGTACTTCAAGGCACAAACCGCAACAAGACTGACGAGGAAATCGCAAAACTGGCGGAGAACGGTGCTACTATTGAAGAAATGAAGGTGATATTGTCCTATTACAATATTGACAAGGAGAGCATTATTATAATTCCCGTAAAAAATCCATCGTCAAATTATGAGATAGATTTTTCGATGTTTGATACCGCGAAAGAAATCTTTTGGGGATAAGGGGGATTTTTATGAAAAAGCTTTTATCTTTACTATTAGCACTTGTGTTTGTATTCGGTTTGTTTGGCTGTAATAGAGGCGAGAAAAATTTTGAATCTACCGTGTCATACGTTGGATATATTGAAGGCTATGAGATTTGGCTCGGTGCTCTTAACAAGGAGACTTTTTATGAGAGCAAGGTGCGGCATCTGCCGATATTCAAATTTGACACTCTTGCCGAATTTGAGGGATTCGAGGGTGCTGTTAATGAGAATACGGCAAAATATGACGAGGCATTTTTCGAGGATAATTCCTTGCTACTCGTTTACGTAGCTGCAAGCAGCGGCAGTTACAGATATGATTTGCACAGCGTTTACCGTAACGAGAACGCACTTTGCGTTCATATCGAGCAGACAAATTCGCCCGAAATCGCTACGGACGATATGGCAGGGTGGTTTATCACCGTTGCCGTACCCGACACTTTTCTTGAGGGCTGTACCGTGTTTGACGCCGATTTGAATAATTTTAGTTAAGGAGACGTAGCTATGTTTGACGTGATTACAACCCTTATTCTAATTCTATGCGTTGCGGCTGTTATAGCTTGTCAGCTTTTGCTTTGCTTTATGGTAAAGAGCAAGATACTTCGCTTGCTTCCGAGTATTGCACTTGTTATACTGACGGCATTTTTCTCATACAAGACCGCCGTAGCGGTTGGCTGGGACGGCATTGGATATTTATTCCTTGCTATGCTCAGTGCCATTATGCTCGGCGTCTCTTGCCTATGCTGGATAGCCTTTGGAATTGTAAAAATTGTGAAGAAGAGACGGAGCAAGAAAAATATAACCGAGTGATAATATATAATAAAAAAACCGACAGATTTTAAATCTGTCGGTTTTTTGTTGCGGGGAATACAAAATTTGATTTATCGGTTAGTTTTCACCCCGATAAATACCAATTTGGAGTTTTAAATCTCTTCTTTATAGGTAAAGCTCTCCCAGGGGATATTTACCGGCTTTTTGCCGCAGATTATCTCGTCAATATGGAGAAGAAGAGGGAAGTCGGCGGCACTGAGTCTGCCCGATGCCACGTTTTTCTTGACGGCTCTTGCCACTCTCTCGGCAACAACGAGCGATTCAAGTGTAACTCCGCGAAGCTCTGCCTTTGCCTCGTCAATATTCAATCCCTTGCCAAGCAGGATTCCTACAAGACGTGTGCGTCCGCCGTAAACTGTTACATACAGGTCTCCCGCACCTACGCAGAGATTGTTGAGGGTGAGAGCACCTTGAAAATCAAGGAGCCTATACATTTCCTTTGTCGCTTGACCAAAAACCGCCGCCTGCGAGTTGAAGTGGAGCGTGTCGTCCGCGAAATTCTTTTGATTAAGACCTATTGTGAGGGCAATGCCGAGTGCGTAGCCGTTTTTGAGAGCAACGGCACTCTCTATTCCCGTAACGTCTGTGGTGAGGCTTATGTGGTAATAATCGGTCTGCATAGCACCCTTTATGTATTCAAGCACCGCCATATCCTTGCCGCAGAAGGAGACCTCGGTCTGGTCGTGTGCCACAAGCTCGTAACTTGTGCAAGGTCCGCCGATGGCACAAAGAGGGAGCTTCTTGCAGAGCGTGTCAAGCTTCTTCTGCCAGATGTCGGGGTAGGTGAGAAGCTTTCCGTCATCGGTGTCCATAAGTCCCTTTGTGACGGTAATTACGGGCATTCCGTCGGGAATTTTCGAGAGCACGTTGTCTGCAAACCAGTCAACGCCGAAGCTTGATACACCGCCAATGATGAAATCGGCACCCGAAATTGCCGTCTCAAGCTCCTCTATTTGATAATATTTTACGCCCTCGGGGAAATCTGTCTCGAATTTGGGGTGTCTGCCTGTCTTTTTGCAGGTGTCGATTATCTCTCGGTCAAGGTGTGTGCCTACAAGACGCACCTCGTTTCCGTTTTCTCTTGCGGGGAAGGCAAGGGCGGAGCCCATCATTCCCGAGCCTACGATTGTAATTACTGCCATTTTTCTGTCTCCTTGAAATAATTTGGAAAAGATTGAAATAGTTTGAAACTTGTGTTATAATTATGCTGTGTTTGATAAATTGGTATTTGTCGAACGGGTTGGAAAAAGGATTAAAAAGTTTTTGCGTCTCTTTTTTCAAAAAGAGACCGCAATCCAACGCGCGTAGCGTTGGTCGCTCGTCGCAACGAGCGAAATTCCCCTATCGTTCGAAACGCCACGAAGGGTGAATTACGCCCTTTGGGCGAAAGAGGGGAACACACACGAGGGGGTTCCCCTTACTAAACATAAACTAATTATACCGTTTGCCGCTTTTCTTTGCGAAAAGAGGCACAAAGAAAAGCTAAGCAAAAGAAAGTGCCGTTTTCACGAGGCTCCGCCTCGAGCTCCGCGAGCTTTTGAAAAAGCTCGACCAAAACTTTTCAAACACTTACCCGAAGTCTCACCGACAAATTACCTAAAGGTAGAAACTTCGTTTGCAAAATTTATCAATCAAACTAATTATATTACTATTATATTTTCAAAGCAATAGGTGGCGGAAAATATGAAAGATTTTCAAACTTTTTCAACGTTTTTTGGGGGGCTTAAATGATAGTTTTTGAGAGACAGCAAGAGATAATGAAACATCTTCGCGAGAAGCGTTTTGCTACGGTCAAGGAGCTTGCAGGAGTGGTATTTGCGAGCGAGGCATCGGTAAGGCGAGACCTAAAGGCACTTGAGGCGAGGGGATTTCTTAAGCAGATATACGGGGGAGTGGTGCTTCCCGAGTACGAGAAAAGCGTTGTGCCGCTTAGCCTTCGCGATTCGTCAAACAGTGCCGTTAAAGAAGAGCTTGCCCGCCGTGCCGCTGATGAGCTTTTTGATGGAGCAACTGTTATACTTGACGGTTCCTCTACTGTGAGAAGAATTATCAAATACATTGATGGTTTTCGCGATTTAAAGATAATAACCAACAATGCACGTCTTTTTGAGGGTGACCTTCCGCAAAACGTCAAGATTTACTGTACGGGTGGACTTTTCTTGCCGCAAAGCAATATTTTTGTGGGCAGTGCCGCCGCGAAGTATATCAGCGAGATAAATGCCGACCTTCTTTTCTTTTCGAGCCAAGCCATCTCGCTTGAAGGAGAGATAAGCGACGCCTCTGAAGAGGAGACTTCACTTCGTCAAGTAATGCTCGCTCGTGCCCGTCGCAAGATTTTCCTTTGTGACTCCACAAAGCTCGGTGAGAGTCGCACCTTCAAAGTCTGTCATAAAGACGATGTCGATAAAATAATTTGCGACGAAGCGTTGCCTTGGGAATAATAATACGGCAAATTGGAATTTATAGGTTAGTTTGTTTGCGTTGAAATGCGGCGGGAGCAAGTCCACGCCGAAAAAAGAACACCCCTATAAATTACCTAACGGTAGAAACTTCGTTTGCAAAATTTGAAAAATTATTGATTTTTTTAAGGCGAGGTAGTATAATGGTGAAAGTTAATGATTTGGGGGTGAAAAAATGGAGCTTCACGTACTTATGCTAATAGCACTCGTGGTGCTTTGTGCGAGCTTTATACAAAGTGTAACGGGCTTTGGGTTTGGCATATTTTCTATGATATTTTTGCCGACGCTTTTCGGGGTATATACAGAGGGAAACGTGCTTTCGTCAATGCTCAGCCTATTCACGTCTCTTGCGGTCGCCCTTGCAATGTGGAAAAAGATAAGCTGGAAAAACCTTATTTTCCCCCTTGTCGGCTGTCTTTTCTCAACATATTTTGCCGTAGAATTTATCGGCACGCAGGATAACGATACGCTCATACTTCTTCTTGGAGTTTTGCTCGTTGTGCTGAGCGTCTATTTCTTCTTTTTCTCGGGCAAGCTTAGAATTAAGGCAACGTGGTACACGGGACTTTCTATGGGAATACTGTCGGGAATTATGGACGGAATGTTCTCTATCGGCGGTCCGCCAATCGTTATCTACTATATGCAGTCTGAGGATTCTTCCGAGAATTACCTTGCTACCGTCTCGACCTATTTTGCCGTTTCGGGAATGATAAGCGTTGGCACTAAGGCGGCAAAGGGATTTATTACAACGAACGTCTGGGTCGCCTTTGCAATCGGCTTTGTTGCGATGGCTCTCGGGGCTCTTGTCGGCAAGCTTGCAAGAGACAAATGCAATTCTGCTATGATAAAAAAAGCGGTTTACGGCTTTATGGCAGTGAGCGGAATTCTCAATATAGTTACGGCTTTGATTTAAAAAAGCAGGGAAATTCCCTGCTTTTTTTAATTAAACTGTCGAGGCGGAACGCCCGTCGCCTTTTTGAATTCTCGGCTGAAATATGAGATGTCGGAGAAGCCCGAAAGGGTAGCGGCATCAGAAACCGAATACTCTCCCGAGAGCAAAAGCTCCTTGGCGTGAGATATCTTTAGGTCGTTTATATATTTTATTGGAGAGGAGCCGTATATCTTGCCAAAAATTCTCCTGAAATATTCGGGAGTAATATTGCACTTGCGGGCAAGCTCTGCCACAGAAAGCTCACCCTCTGTGTAATGCTCGTGAATATAGGTGACAGCGGGGGCGATAAGGTCGCTTTTCTGACTCGAGGCATACTCGGTGGCATACTCCTTTTGTAGCTGAGCGAGAATGCGGTAGAGTTTTTCCTTGCAACGCATTTTGTAGCCTTGTTTTTTGTTTTTGAAGCTTCTTTCAGCCGCCTCAAAGGAAGAAAGCATATCCCTTACGTTCTTTGTGTGAATCGTGAAGGGCTCGAACGTCGCGTCTCCCGAAATATCGAAATTTATCGCATAGCACTCACCGAGAGTTGCGGTCGTCACCGAATAATTCGAGCCCTTTGGCAGATATATGAGGTCACCGTCACGCACGGTTAGTGCTCGACCGTCATCAAATTTGTATAGCCTCTCGGCACCTATATGCAAGGCAAGACCGTGCGAGGGACGGTCTTTATGCACAGCGTCACCCTTGCCCTTTGGCAAAAACAAGCAAAGCACAATTGTTTCAACCGCAAAATCGTATTCCATAAATTCTTTCATACGTCACCTCAAAAATTTTTTGTAATGTTAAATAATTTGGTATTTATAGGGGAGTTTGTTTTTCGGCGGGAGCAAGCCCCGCCCTACCGCTACCTCTCGCATCAAACAATACGTCTTCCTGCCCGTGGTGAGCACGGAGGGCGGAGCAAGGGCTGCGGGAGCGACTTTGATTTTTTAGGTATAATGTTTCAATATCCGCGTCCGAGCGGATATTGATGTGCCTTGATAAATAAAATGTATGAAAGTTTTGGGAGCTCGAACCCTTTTTCAAAAGGGTTCGAAAAAATAAAAACCCTAACACAAACTAACAAACCCTAACACAAAAAGCACAAGACCATTATACAATTATGTTTTGAAATAATCAAGTTGTTTTGAAATATTTATTGACGAATGACTTTGAAAGGGATATAATGATGGTGAAAAGCAAGAAAAGGAGACGAGCTGAAATGTTGGGAACTTTTGAAAAAGACAGAGCTTGGCTTGAAAATAAATATCACAAGGTAGAGGAGTCTTTTAACCCCTACCAACGTATGGCGTATCACGGTCACGATTACGACGCGACAACGGGGCAGAGCGACGAGGAGATCCTCGAGGGACTTCGCTCGCTTGCAAAGGAGACCGAGGGGCTTTCGCACCCCATAGCAAAGGTAAAGGCTATCGAGTACGTTCTCAAAAACACACGAATTGACGTAAACGAGCACGATTATTTTATCGGTCTTTATTCTTGGAACAGACTTCTACGCGAGACAACGGTGCTAAAATGGAAGACTGAGGTCTTTGACGAAATTATCCCCGAGGTTGGCGAGTCGATGAAGGATTATAATGACTCCGGAGCTATGGCTATCTGGCCTGATTTTGACCACGTTGTACCCGATTGGGATTCGCTTGTGAAGCTCGGCTTTTCGGGAATTCGCGAGCGTGCGAGAGAGTACAGGATAACACGCGAGGAAAAGTGCGGCCTTTCCGATAAGGAAAGAGATTTTTTTGAGGCCATCGAGCTTGAATATACGGCGATAATCGGATTTATCGACCGTCTTTATAAATATGCCTTGACTAAAAATCACGCAAAGGCAAAGCGTGTGGCGGACTGCCTATTACATCTCCGCGACGGAGCACCCACTAATATTTACGAGGCGATGCAGCTTATCTTCCTTTACTTTATGATTTCCGAGTCGGTTGACCACTATCAGGTGCGTTCTCTCGGCAACGGGCTTGATTTTACGCTTTATCCCTTCTACAAAAACGACATTGAAAGCGGTACGTTCAGCGAGGACGAGATAAGAGAATTCCTTGCATATTTTATGTTCCAGTGGTCGGCAATAGGCAACTATTGGGGACAGCCCTTTTATCTTGGCGGAAGCGGTGAGAACGGTCAAACGCTTATAAACGAGCTTTCCTACCTTATCGTTGACGTTTACGACAAGATGTGTATTTACAATCCAAAAATACAGATTAAGTACAATAGCAATATACCCGAAAAATTCCTTTTCAAGGTTTTTGATATGATAAGACGCGGAAATAGCTGCTTTACATTTTGCTGCGAGGAGAACTATATCCGTGCGGTGATGAGCTACGGTGCAACGTACGAGGAAGCTCGTACTATGGACATTCGCGGCTGTTACGAGACGGGAGTCAGAGCCAACGAGGTTTCGGCGGCAACGGGATATGTCAATCCCCTCAAGGCGGTTTCTTACGTTTTCTCAAACGGCTATGAGGAAAGGCTTTCGAAGCAGATAGGTGTCAAGAGCGGTGAGATAAACGACTCTTGGAGCTTTGAGGATTTCAAGGCGGCATTTTTCAAGCAGTATGCTCACATAATTGACGATGTGATTCGTCTTGCCAACGCATACGATCCCTATATGGAATACATCAACCCCTCGTCGATGTACTCGGCGACCGTTAAAAGTAGCCTTGAAAACGCGTTTGACGGCTACGGCGGCGGAGTCAAATTTAATAATTCCTCAGCTCTGCTTTGCGGTCTTGGAACTGCGGTTGACGCAATTATGGCAACTAAATATCTCGTTTACGAGAGGGGAGAGCTTACTCTTAGCGAGCTTAAGGCGGCACTTGACGCTAACTGGCAGGGCTACGAGAGAGTACGTGCTATGGCACTTCGCTGTCCCTACAAATACGGCAACAATAGCACCGAGGCTGACGAGTGTGCAAAGGAGCTTTCAAAATTCTTTGTAGAGCGAGTTGAGGGCAAGAAGAACGGCAGAGGCGGTGTCTACAAGGCACTTTTGCACTCGGCAATGCAGTTCGTTTGGCAGGGACAAAAGACGGGAGCAACTCCCGACGGACGCCTTGCGGGCGAGGAGATTTCAAAGAGTGCGTCTCCCACTCCCGGAATGGACAAAAATGGCGTTACTGCTCTCATTTCCTCCGTGACAAAGCTCGAGCCTTATACTTACAGCGAGGGCTTCTGTCTTGACGTGATGCTTCACCCGACGGCAGTTTCGGGCGATGAGGGACTTCAAATTATGAAATCACTCCTCGACGTATATGCGGCACGCGGCGGAATGGTAATGCAGTTTAACATTTTTGATGCTAACACCTTGCGTGATGCACAGAAAAATCCCGAAAAATACAAGAATCTTCAGGTGCGAGTTTGCGGCTGGAACGTGCTATTCAACAATATGAGCCGTGCCGAGCAGGACGCATATATAGTAAGAGCGGAGAACGTGATATGAGCGAAAACAAGGCAAGGATATTCGAAATAAAGCGTTTTGCCGTTCACGACGGAGACGGAATCAGAACGACGGTTTTTTTCAAGGGCTGTCCGCTCCGCTGCGTGTGGTGTCATAATCCCGAGGGAATCTCGACAAAGAGCGAGCTTGGCTTCTTTTCGCACAAGTGCAGCCTTTGCGGAGATTGCGAAAGGGTTTGCCCCGAGGGCGTGCATAAGCTCGAGGGGGGCAGACACCTGCTTGACAGGGCGAGGTGCATTTCTTGCGGCAAATGTGTCGAGGAGTGTATGGCGGGTGCTCTTACCGTTTACGGCAAGGATATGACGGTCGACGAGCTTTTGCCGATGCTTCTTGAGGACACCGATTTTTACAAATCGTCAAATGGCGGAGTTACCCTTTCGGGCGGTGAATGTCTCTTGTGGGCGGATTTTTGTGCCGAGTTGCTCAGGGAACTTCGAAAAAAGGGAATATATACGGCAGTCGACACCTGCGGAGACGTGCCGAGGGAGAATATTGACAAGGTCTTGCCGTATACCGACGTTTTTCTTTACGATATAAAGGCGATTGACAGTCGACTTCACGAGTTTGCAACGGGCAGACCTAACGAGAGGATTCTTGAGAACCTCAAGTATCTTGACAGTGTGGGTGCACCTTGCGAGATCCGTATTCCCTTCGTTCCCGAATTTAACGGCGGAGAACTTAAAAAGATGGCAGAATTTTTGTCGGGGCTCTCAAATATCGTGCGAGTGCGAGTCCTTCCGTATCATAACTACGCAGGCTCTAAATATCTTGCACTCGGACTTCGCAACACTTTGCCCGGCAAGATGCCCAGCGAGGAAGAGCTTGCCGAGGCGGAGAGCTATTTTGAAGAGATAAATATGAGGGCAACAAAATAACAAAAGGGCGGATAAAATCCGCCCTTTTTTATAAATTACCCCAAGGGGTGGAAACTTCGTTTGCAAAATTTGTACGTTACAAGAATTGAAACACAAAAGCGGAGAGGCATTTGCCTCTCCGCTAAGTATTAGATTAAATTAGTCCTCTTTTTTCTTTGCAACGAAAGCTGTGCAAGTGCCGAGGGCTGCTACAAGTGCGATACCTGCAACTGCAACTGTGCCGCCGCATCCGCCTTCATCTGCGGGAGCTTCTGTTTCACCTGCGGGAGCTTCGGTCTCGTCTGCGGGAGCTTCGGTTATCTCGGGCTCGGTTACCTCGGGCTCGGTCTCTTCGGGCTCGGTCTCAGGTCTTACAGGGAAGGGATCAGCAATCTGGATCTCAGTATTCTCGTCACCGAAAACGATGAGGTCGAAGAGGAACTCTCTGGTAGAGCCCTCGTAAATACCGAAATCGGTGTAAGCAGCAGGATTGTCAATGAGTATCTGACGAATGTCAGTGTTTCCTGTCCACTTGTAGTACTGGCCGCTAGCTTCTGAATTTCTCTGGTACTGGTTGGTAGAGCAACCAAAATACATAGCGTTAGAAATGGTATCATAGTCTGTGAAGTAACAAGCGTTAAGAGCTTGTGCAACAACGCTCTTTTCAAACTTGAATTCCATTGTCATAGCACACTGACCGTCAGCGTAGTTGGGGTTACCGTTAGAGGAGAGAAGGTCTCCAAATCCAACGTCTTCATTCTTTTCAATGTCAGTCTTTCTGATTACAGCCTCGCTGATGAGGTCGTATGCAGCGATGGGAGAAGAGTTCTTTTTACCAAACTCGAAGTAAGAGAACTCGTCCTTTGCCCACTGAACGTTGGTCTTGAAGCCCTGCATCTGGAAGTAAGAGGAAAGGTCATTAAGGTCAAATCCCATATTGAATACCCAGTTAGCTCTTGCGGGAACAAGTCTGTCGGTCTTTCCCTCAACAATTTCTATTGCCTTGGGTCCCATCTCATAGATAGCGATGTAAACGTTGTTCTCATCATAAGCGAAGTAGAAGTCAATGTACTCGGAAACTGCGGTGGGATCGGCAACGGGCTCTGCTGTGAGATCCTGATGGTTTGAACCGTAGTTGTTGGCAGGAACAGGATCTGTGATTCTGTAAGCCTTGCCGTACTCACCCTCGGAAATCGTACCGTCGAGAAGGGGAGCCTTGCCCTCAACGTTTTCAGCGTAGTAGATCTTAATGCCTGTGGGAGCAGTCCAAGCAGATGCGGTTTCTGCCTCTTCGCCCTCAACGGGTGCTGCGTCAGCTTCCTCAGCTGCAACCATAGGAGCTGCAACCAAAAGAAGAGCAAGCATAAGAGCTATGATAGATAAGAATTTTTTCATAGTTTTTTCTCCTTTTCATTTTTATAAAATTAAAAAATTCTACAAGGTAATTTTAGCACGAATAGAGTAAATTCGTCAATATCCAAAAATGCTGAAAATTCTATTGTGCTTTTGTCAGGTTGTACAAAAATGTGTGGGACTTTTTGTGATAATGTGGTTTTTTTTGGGATATTACCCAAACCACCCCCAAAATGCTTGTAAATGATGGTGAAAACTGAAAATGCAAGTCAAGCTCTTGTAAACTCGGACGAGGTATGATATAATCGGGTTGAGGTGATAAATTATGAAACTTTCAATAGAAAAAATAAGAGAAATAAGCACGGGAGCCGTTCGCGTATTTGAAGAAAACGGTGCTGTCGAGCTTTCGAGATTTAGCAAAGATGAGTCCGAGCTTTACAAAAGCAAGAACCCCGACCACTATATGAAGAGCCTTGCTTCATCGGGTATGCGACTTTCGTTTAAGACCGACAGCGAGACACTTTTTATTTGTGCCGAAATGACGCTTGGCAGCTCGCGTAAATATTTTTCGTTTGACGTTTTTGTCAATGGAAAGTGCATAGGTCATCTTGATAACTTTTCCGACGTAGAACTTCCGCCGCTTTTTTCGGTGGTGAACTTTCCTCTCGGGGAGTATTCTAAGAAATTCGAGCTTGGTACGGGAGTTAAGGAGGTTACCGTTTACCTTCCCTGGTCGACAAAGACCTCGATTAAGGAGATAAGCGTTGACGACGGTGCCTTCGTCGAGGCTGTAAAGCGAGATAAAAAGCTTGTCGCTTACGGTGATTCGATAACGCAGGGTTACGACGCACTCCGCCCCTCAAACCGTTACGTTGCAAGGCTTTGCGATGCCATCGGTGCCGAGGAGATCAACAAGGCTATCGGCGGAGAGTTCTTTTATCCGCCTCTTGCCGCTCTTGCGGGTGGAGATGAGCCCGATATTGTAACGGTTTCTTACGGAACGAACGATTGGAACCGCCTTACGCTTGAAAAATTCAAGGAACGCAGCAGGGAATTTTTTGAGAATATCAGAAAAAGCTATCCGAACGCAAAGATCTTTGCCATATCTCCCATTTGGCGTAAGGATGGGGTAGAGGAACGCCCCTTTGGTAAGTTTGAGACAGTTCACGGACACATTGGGGAGGCTGTTGAAGGGCTTGGGATAGAGCTTGTTTACGGCTATGACCTCGTTCCCGAGGATCCGTCTCTCTTTGGCGACCTTCGTTTGCACCCGAGAGACGAGGGCTTTGAGTATTACGCAAACAACCTCTTGAAAAAGCTTGAGGGAAAGATTTGATTTGTTTTTCAAATTTTGTAAACCGAAGGTTTCTACCTTTAGGTAATTTATCGAATAGCTTGTTCCAAAAGTGAAACCTTTTGCTAAAAATGCCGACATATAGATTGAAAGGGCAATTTTAGGGGGTGGAAAAATGAAAAAATCTAAAAAAACAAGGATTTTGAGGCTATTTGTAGTCTTGGCAACACTCATTTTTGAAATATTACCTTACGGGGCTGTATGCAATTTTGCTACGTCCGAGGGGAGTATCAGGAGATATTATTCATATTTCTCGTTAGTTCCTTACGGCTATGCAAACTTTGCACCGCTTATATGTGCCGTACTTAGCTGTGCCTTGGCGGTCTTGGTGACAGTATCACTTTTTTCGGACAACGCAAGAGTAGAGAGGGCAATTCTTTTTGTGTCCTTCTTTGCCGCACTAATTTCTCTTTTGCCGTTGCTTCTCGGAGTTAGGTTTTTCTCAGTGATCGGTGCGATAATATCCTTGCTCCTTTTCGCCGCCCTTGCCCTAAGCTTTAATTGGAGGTGGAAAAATGAGTAAAAGATACGTTTCGGGAATAATTCTCGTTATTATTTTGGCACTTCTTGTGGTGGCATTGTCTCTTCTCGGAGCTTGGTATTTCACACCGAAGGTGTTTTTAAAAGGAGTTGACGCCGACGAGGTCGATAGAATTGAGGTCTTTGACGGCGGTACGGGGAAGCGGTTTTTCGTCGATAGGGATTCCGATATTTTAGCAATAGTTGAGAGCATTAAAAGTATCGAAATGAAACGCGGCAAAATATCGTCAAATTACGACGGATTTGCCTTTAGCCTCAAATTCCTTGACAAAGATGGAAAAGTGATAGATTCCTTTATTATAAACAGCCTTAATACGATACGGGACGATCCTTTCTTCTACCACACAGGAGAGGGAGTGCTTCCGTATGAGCATCTTGCAGAGCAAGAGAGGCAATATTTTATGGAGGACGGTCAGTAAAATGAAAAATAAAAAATGGCTCCTGCCCACCTGCATTGTGCTTGGAATTATAATTTTTCTCGTTGTTTCCTTCTTTATATTCGCTGTTGTTATGACCGAAAAGGGATACGGAATGACCGTCGGTCGTGCCCTTTACGCAAAGGACGGCTCCTGCATGCTCATTGAGGACGAAAACTCGCCTATAAGAATGTCCGATCTAAGCGACGGTAAAAATCTTTTTGACGGCATCTCAACGGGAGACAAGATACTCGTTATCCACACGGGGATTGCCGAGAGCTATCCCGCACAAACGGGGGCATATTGGCTCTTGAAGTTGTCTGACGGTGACCGTGACGATATTCCCGACAAAATAATCGAAGACCTTTCAAGTATGGGCTGGCTCTCGCATATTTACAGCGACAAATATTCCTTTAGTCTCAGATTCAACACGTACGGAGAGAGCTTTTACGACTCGGAGAGCGGAAAGCTCGTCAAGACGACTAATGCAACCGATCCCTCGAAGTACGAAACGAAATACTATATGAGCGAGGACGAGTTTGATACCGTTTTAAATATGATATGGGCTATGGATATAAGTGCATATCCCTCGGAGTATGACCCGATAAATCCGCCCGATGCCAAAGAAAAGCTGATGTCGGAGCCCCACGATACGATAGTTTTGACGTATAGGGCAGGCGACTATGAAAAGGTCATCACCTGCGAAGAGGTCGCGTTTGCCGCAGGCGGCTATGACGATAGGTCACGGGCATTTCTCGAGCTTTGCGACTATATCGAAAAAACGGTAACAAGCAGCGAGGCGTGGAACTCTCTGCCTGCCCCCGAGTTTTATTATGAATGATACCTATAAAAAAGCAGACAACGCAAGTTGTCTGCTTTTTGTTTATATATTTCTGAAATTTAAAAGATAAAACAGCTCGGTGCCGTTTTTGCATACGCCTTTGCAGACAAAGCCTGCACTTTCGTAGAGCGTTTGTGCACGGAGATTTGCAACGTGGGTGGTGAGCTGAAGTCCGCCCTTGCCCTCGTCCTTTGCCATATCCCTTGCAAGCGAGATAAGATGAGTGCCTATCCCTTTACCCGCGAGGTCATCACGAACGGCAATGCCAAGCTCGGGAATTGACGAGTCATAATCAAGGAAGAAGAAATAAGCGGCTATCTCGCCGTCAAGCTCTGCGGCATAGTAGCGTCTCGTATTGTCGGGACGGACAATAAACTTTAGCACGCCGCGGCGGTTATAATCGCGGCGGTTGAAGACCGAACGGCTCTCGGGCCCCATTTTGTCAAAAAAATCTTCGATTTTTTTGGTGTCGTCGGCATTTATCTCACGTACGGTGAGGGAGTTTATCAGATTTTTGTCAACGTTAGCCATTACTTTTCACCCAAGCTTTTGCGAATGAAGAGTACACCGAGGGTGTTTCTTCCGCAGTGTGAGGATATAGTACAGCCCGCACGGGTAATATGTACCTCGTCAAAGGGTGCGATTGACTTGACCTGTTCGACGCACTTTTCGTATATCTCGGTGTCGCATCCCGCGTGCGTTACGAAAACGTGGCGGGGAACTACGTCAGAGCCGTCGCCAAGTCTCTCGGCAACGTAGCTTTCGAGTACCTTTTTGAAGGTTCCTCTATATTTCTTCGCAACGCCCATTTTTCCGTTTGATACGGTGATGCAGGGCTTTAGCTGGAGAAGATTTGCACCGAATGCCGCAACGGCAGAGCAGCGTCCGCCCTTGTGGAGAAATTCGAGGTCGTCGACTATAAACGACGCGTCAACGTAGGGGGTAAGCTCCTCGCATTTCTTTGCGATAGACTCGGCACTCTCTCCCGCTTCTGCCAGCTCTGCCGCAGTCAGCACGAGAAGTCCGCCGCCCGTAGAAAGATTTTTGGTGTCTACAACAAAAACGTTCGGAAACTCCTCTGCCGCAAGGCGTGCGTTGTTATAGGTACAGGACATCTCGGCACTTATGGTAAAGAAGACCACCGACGAGCCGTCCTTAGTATGCTCCTTAAAAAATTCCTCGAAATCGGTAAGACTTGGTGCGGCAGTCTTGGGAAGCTCGCCCGTTGCCTCGTAATGTGCATATATCTTTTCGGGATCAATATCAACTCCGTCGATATAATCCTTCCCGCCAAGACCGACCGAGAGGGGAACTATCTTTATTCCGTATCTTTCTATAAGCTCGGGGGAAAGGTCCGAGGTGCTGTCACTGCCGATAATTACTTTGCTCATAACAGAATTTTACTCCTTTTTATGAATATATGTTGTCATCTCAACAATATTATTGTAGCAAATAATTGTGAATAATTCAAGTTGTTTTTTTTAACATAGTGTCACACTAAACCAAAAGTTCGACAATTTGGTATTTGAAGGGGTAGAAATTTCGTTCGCAAAATTTGACTTTTATTTAGTGTTGACAATTTTTCTTATTAGTAGTATAATATCGCTACTGTAGTTTTAGAATTAGGAGTTTTTATGGGTGGACTTATATTAAGTAGCGTTGCGTTTGGAGTGGCACTTGCGATGGACGCTTTTTCGGTGTCACTTGCAAACGGTCTCAACGAGCCCTGTATGAAAAAACGAAAAATGCTTGGCATTGCGGGTATTTTCGCAATATTTCAGGGAATTATGCCTCTTATAGGGTATATACTTATCAAGGTCGCAGAGCATTATTTCTCGTGGTTTAAGCCGCTTATCCCCTGGATAGCTCTCATTCTTCTCGGCATTATCGGTGGAAAAATGATATACGAGGGAATTACTTCGGATAGCGACTGCCCTTGCTCACAAACGGGACTCGGCTTCGGTGCACTTATAGTGCAGGGAATAGCGACCTCTATAGATGCTCTTTCTGCGGGTGTCGATATGGAAAAATATATTTTCCCTCACGCACTTGTAGCTGTGGTAATTATTGCGGTACTCACCTTTGCTATTTGTCTTGCGGGAATTTTAATCGGCCGCAAGGGTGGCTCGATTATGGCGGGCAAGGCGGGAATCCTCGGCGGAGCTATTCTCGTAATAATAGGTCTTGAGATATTTATAGGCAGTTTTTTTAAATAAAAAGAGGCGGAGAGAAATCTCCGCCTGTTTTTTTGTGAAAATTACTTATTTTCAAGATCCTTTGAACAGTTGTCGATCTTTTCGTCAACTCTGTCGAGAGTTTTCTTGGCAAAGTCCTTGCCTCCGAGACCGAATGCGATAGCAAACGCAACAGCAATAGCTGCGAGTATAACTACAAATGCTGTATTAACTATCTTCGATGCGATATTGAGCTGACTAAGTATCATAAAGCCCGCAAGTGTAAATATGGCAACCTTAACTATCTTTGCAAGGTGAGCTGCCTTTTCGTTAGCCTTGACGATAACTGCTTCAAGCATATTTGCACCGACAAAAGCAACAACGAGAATGAGGGCTGCCTTGACAACCAAGGGAAGGTAGGAAAGAAGAGCGGAAACTATCATTGTGAGGATCGGAAGATTGAGAGCCTCAATTCCTTGTGCCGCAACAAAGATAATAATTATAGTTCTTACGAGATTAACTGTTGTCTTTGTGGCAGAAGCCTTGAACTGCGGAACTACCTTCTTTACGGCATTGTCAAAGTTTGTAGCGATAAGCACGTTATAGAGAAGACCGCAAGCGAGGCTTGCAACGAAGACGCCAACGGTAACTACGACGATGGCAAGAATAATAGAGGGAATTGCTCCGAAAATAGAGTTGACTATTGAGAGAGCGGGAGCGGAAACAGCCTCTATATCAAGAACGAGAAGAGCTTGAACGATGGTGACGAGGATAATTACTCCCATAAGTACTTTAACGAGGACATCGGAGATAAGAACTGTTTTTCTTTCCTCTTCATCAACTCTCTTTATGAGGTTGTCGATCTTGGTTTTCTTGAGAAGAACAGCAACTATTTGTCCAAGTATTTGTGCAACGAGGACTCCTACGTAAACGAGGATAATTGCCGCAATGATATTGGGAAGATAGCCTATAAATGACGAAACGAAGCCTTCGATTGGACCGGAAACACTGTTAATTCCAAGTGCCGAGAGGGCAGAGGGAAGAAAGAGAAGGAAAACTATGAGATAAACAAGCTTTCCAATAAAAGACATAGATGTACCGAGCTGTCCTTCGTTCACTCCCCATTTATCAAGCTTTGAATCAAGCTTGATGAGCTTGAGAAGCTTTACAACGAGCCAACTTGAAAGTCCTGCGGCAAGAAAAGCAAGTGCAAGAAAGACGATAAACTGAACGAGACCTATTGACCAGATGTCTCTGATGTAACCCATAATTGTGTCGAACATAACATTTCTCCTTTACTTAATTTAATTTTAGGGGTTATAATAATTATAACATAAAGATTTTTGTATTTACAATAAATTACTCTCAATATTTTCAAAAAGTTCATAATAATCGGTGTTATAACAAGGAGAAACAAAAAATTTTTTAATTGTTTATTTTATTTACAAGATTTTTATTGCAAATCAAGAAAAAAAGTGATATAATAAACATTGGAATTTTTGCAAAAGGAGCAATAAAACAATGAAAAAGCTTTATACAGGCAAGACAAAGGACGTTTACGCACTTGACAACGGCAACGTGCTTCTCAAGTTCAAGGATGACTGTACGGGTAAGGACGGAGTGTTCGATCCCGGTGAGAACACGGTAGGACTTACTATTGACGGCATCGGAAAGGCTAACCTTGAGACCTCGGTCTACTATTTCGAGATGCTCAAGAAGGCAGGAGTTAAGACTCACTACATAAGTGCAAATCTTGATGATGCTACTATGGAAGTTCTCCCCGCAGAGTGCTTCGGCAAGGAGCTTGGCGGTGGCGGACTTGAGGTTATCTGCCGTCTCGTTGCTACGGGTAGCTTTATCCGCAGATACGGCGAGTACATCAAGGACGGTACACCTCTTGAGGGCGGCTACGTTGAGTGCACCTTCAAGAATGACGAGAAGGGCGATCCGCTCGTAACAGGCGAGGGACTCGTTGCTCTTAAGGTTATGACCGAGGAGATGTTCAAGTCTCTTAAGGAACAGACACTTAAGATCACAAAGATAGTTGCAGACGACCTCAAGACCATAGGTCTTGACCTCTGGGACATCAAGTTTGAGTTCGGTTATAACAACGGCGAGGTGGTTCTTATTGACGAGATCGCTTCGGGAAATATGCGTGTCTATAAGGACGGCGTTATCGTTCCCCCCGTTGAGCTTACAAAGCTTATCAACAATAGATAAAACAAAAAATACTCCGCTTGAAATTCAAGCGGAGTATTTTTTTAACTTGTGTGACGCTGTTGCCAACGGGTAACGTCTATTGATTTGCCAATATCGGAATTGCTTATCGCAATTATTGGTGCATCGCCAATATAGCTTCTGTCTGCATCCCAAATACCGTCAATCTTAAGAAGTATAGTCTTGTATGCTAAAATAGAATCCTGTCCTATAGTTGCGGCATCCAGGGCAGCCAAAGAGAAGGTGTAGGCAATATATTCGACGTCGCTGACTTTTTCTATGGCGAAATACAACTTATTAACGGGATCGTTGTCGTCAAGCATAAACTTTAGATGACCGCCCGTTGTGTGCTGGTCACAATAAACTACGTCACCCGGATTTTTGAGATAAGTGTGGACTATCGGTTTTTTGTTTATATTAAGACCGTATCCCTTATCATTCTCATTTAAAATAAGAGTAACGAGCGACAAATGGTTTGTGCCAAGCTCGGTATCCTGTTCGTCGTCAGGTAATACTTCTTCGGGAGCATAGTGAAAGTCACCCATAGCTCCGCCGTGTTTCGTGTGGGATACAGGCTCGGTCGGTTGAAAATATATCCAAGAGCCGAATACGCCCGACGATATTGAGAGTGACAGCATCAGCAATAATGCCGTCAAAAAGAATATTGATGTTAGCTTTTTCATAACTCTTGTACCTTTGTTTCGTTACTGTTGAACGGTATGCTTTATTATTCGTCAGTCTCTGCCGTTTCTTCCTTCGGTAAGATTTTTGCGAGTCTTTCTTCGGAGACTTTAGATAATTTCTTTTCAATAAAGGGAAGAACTCCCATAGCAAAAACGGTAAGTAGCATACACAATCCGCCCGCAAAGGTTCTCATAAAATATATGAAGCTTCCGACAAATGGGATTTTTATCCCGCTGTAAATACTCTTCATTTGGCTGTATCTTACGGGAAATCTGTCCCTGAGGTCATTTGCATCTCCCTGTAAAACGAAATATCTTTCGTTTGGGTGCGATTTGTTCGGCTCCTCTATATCGACAATACGATGAATTATCATATTTCCGTCCACCTCGTAAACGACAATGTCGTAAACCTTGAGGTCTTCTTCCCTCGGAAGCTCTTTTAGAACAACGAGGTCAAATGTGTCTATTTGGTTTGTGACGTTATCGCGTATAAGGTGTGTGTTTTTTTCACTTATCGTTGACATTGAAGGGCTGACGACGACTTTAAGCACAGGGAGCTTGCCTACTCGTCCGTCCTCGGTGACGGCAATAATCGTGGAAAAGACAAATAATCCAACAAGTAAAATGCAAAAGAATGCGGGAAGCACTGAACCGAAAAAGATAGACCAACGACTGCGTTTTTCTTTTCTTTTTTCGGCATCCGCCTTTATTTGTTCGTCTTCGATTCCGAGTCTTATCGCACGCAATTGCATTTTTATCATAGAAGTCAACATAAATGAAAAGACGGCTACGAGCGATACAAATACAAAAATGCAGAGGATAAGAACGTAAATATCAAAATTCATAACAAACGCTTGTTTATTTTAAAGCTTCGATTGCCTACTAAAAAACGTTATACGGTTGCGGGTGCTTCAGAGATGGTAAACGTGAAATTATAGGAAGAGAGTGCGTTGTCGAAAAGAACGTTCTCTGCGTGTGTTTCGAGCGTTACGTCTGTGTCTTCACAGAAGGTAAGGCAGTCAAGCACCTCTTGTGCGGTGAGTGTGTACCAGAAGTTTCCGTCACCCTTCGAGGAATCGAGGTCTTCTTCGGAAACGAGTATTGTAGAGTATGCTACGGTAAAGATAGAAACGTCATTTCCTTCATCGTTTTCAACCTTTGTTCCTGAGGTTACCGCTATTGTGATCTGAAGGTCAATGCCGTCGAGATATTCGGTAGCCGCACCCTCTGCGGGGGTGAAGTAGAAATCGAAGGAGCCATCGGCAATAGGCATTGCAAGGTAGTTTGCTCCGCCGTGATTTCTTGCATCGTCTATCTTAATGGTGAAGTCGTCGGACGCGGAATCAACGTGGATAGTACCGTTTGATATACCCGATGTTTCAACTGAGAACATATCGGAGGTGTAGGTCTTGTCCGCTGTTCCTATTGCGGCATTGTTGCTGGGGTAAACCCAAGCTGCATATACTCCGCCGATGGTAACAACGAGAGCGAGAGCAACAAAGAGGCTGATTTTTTTCAAGAATTTCATAATTGCAATCTCCTTTTTTAAAAAATTTTTAATGATGTGTTTCAAAAGACAATTCGATCTACGAACTGCAAGAAAATTATACCATACCAAAAAAATAGCTGTCAATATTTTTTGAGAAATTTTCTACGGCCAAATTTATATAAATCCATTGACAAAAAAGAGGGGTTTGGTATAATTAGATAGGAGTGTTATTGCCATATTTTAATACTGAAAGGAAAAATGGAAATGAGACCTACGATAAGTGAGCTTATGACGTCTCTTGGCTGCACAAAATGGCCTGAGCGTTGGGCAGAGATATACGACGGCATAATGGACCAGTACGAAAAGTACGGCTGTGAGTTTGCCGATCCTATCTTCTATGACAAACTTGGTGACAGATACAACTGTCTTAAGGATTACAGGGAGTATTATAAAGAGGCTGCGGCGGAAATTGCAAAGGACGACAATCTTTGCCGTTTGCTTATGCTTCTTTGCACTGTTGCAAAGGACAGAGGACACGCTCCGAGTGAGTTCGAGCAATTTACGCCCCCCGTCGCCCCCGGTGGCAAGCGTGAGATAAAATACGATATGCTAACAGGTCTCGTTATGTGTGCGACGTACGACTATACTTACGGACTTCTTACGGCACATCACGTTCCCGAGAAGCATATAAACTACATAATGAACATATATTCTGCGATGATCTCGACCTTCAAGGCACGTAACAACGGTGCTCCCGGTGCTATGTCCTGGACTTGGTATCAGCGTACGGCAGTTGAGGCAATTCTTTACCGTACCGGCAGACTTGAGATAGAGATAAACCTCAAGTTTTCGCAGAGAGCTATGGTCTTCCGCAATCTTGCCGATAAGGATACGCTTGTTACTCTTGCAGCGGCAGGAAAATTCCACAGAGACGGACATCTTCTCGGTTCAAAGTATTTTGAGGACGAGGAAGGCTCGTTTGAGGGTGTTGTTGAAGAGAGTGATGACGCCTATATAGGCTATCCCTATGATGAGCGTGGTCTTGTCGTCAACAAAAAGAGAACGCTTAAGAAGAGTGAGTGGGAGAAGTACATCGAGCCGGGCGATCCCGTTGTCGGACTTCACATTCCCCCCGGAGGCGGAATGACACCCGAAAAGGTTGACGAGGCGTTCAAGGAAGCAAAGGAATTTCTTGATACCTGCTATCCCGACTTTAAGTACAAGGCAATTACTTGTGCGAGCTGGCTTATGGATCCCCAGCTTTGCACCATTCTCGGAGAGGACGCAAATATATCCAAGTTTATAAGAAGATTTATTCCTCTCTGCCACAAGAGCATGGGACGTGGGGTTATGAGCTTCGTGTTCCTTCAGCCAAAGCCAGCTGAGGCAGTTATTGAAAATCTCCCCGAGGAGACCTCGCTTCAGCGTAAGATAAAGCAGCATTACCTTAATGGCGGCTGTGTTTACGAGTGGGGCGGATTTATCCCAAAGGATAGAATTTAAGATGTTTGCGGTAGTTCACAAGGAATACGGAGAGGGATATGCCATCTGTTTTCGTGAAAAGGGAGACAAGACCTTTATCGTAGTCGATTTTGGCGAGGATAAAAGGGAATTCGCCTTTCCCGATGACTTCTCGGACAAGCTTGTGGCAAAGGATGAGGAGATACAGAAGGATATTCTTTCGGAAATTAAATAAAAAATGGGCGGTCAATTTTGACCGTCCGTTTTTATTTCCCGAAAATTGCTTGACAAAAAGGAACATTGGTGATATACTTTCGCATAGTGTTGTTAAGGATATTATATTATTGAAAGGTAGTTCGAAAATGACTGCTAATGCAAAAAAGGCGATAAAGATTGGAAGTCTTTGCTTTCTCGCTTACCTCGCAGTTTATATTGCGAAGAACATACTCGGAACGGTAACTCCTTCTATGATGAGTGCGGGCTTTACCGACAGTGCGATACATACTGCCAAGGCGGTGTATTTCTATACTTATGCGGTAGGTCAGCTTATAAACGGAGCTATTGGTGACAAGATTAAGGCAAAGTATATGATGTCCTTTGGTCTTGCTTTCGCAGGTATAAGCAATTTTGCTTTTGCCGAGATATGCTCAAAAAGTGACGTTATAGGCACTGTACCCCTTGCTGCATACGTTGCTTACGCTTGCACAGGATTTTTCCTTGCGATGATATACGGACCTATGACCAAAGTGGTTTCGGAGAATACCGAAATGCCTTATACCACACGTTGCTCGCTCGGCTACACGATAGCGTCCTACCTCGGCTCTCCCGCCGCAGGTATCTTTGCGTCGATTTGGGCTTGGCACAAGGCGTTCTCCGCAAGTAGCATAGCCCTTGTCGTTATGGCTGCGGTAGTTTTCTTCTTCTTCACCTTGTTTGAGAAAAAGGGATTTATCGTTTACGGTCGCTTTAAGGCTAAAAAGAAATCAGAGGGCGGAAAGGGAAAGATCAAGCAGCTTTTCGAGCGTCAGATAGTAAAGTTTGCTATTATCGCAATGATTACGGGAACTATAAGAACGACGCTCGTTACAAATCTTTCAGAGTATTTTGCAACACGCCTTTCCTTCTCGGAGGAAGCGGCTCCTCTTGCTTTTTCACTTGCAACTCTCGGAATAGCAAGCTCGTCCTTCATAGTAATATTCTTGTACGAAAAGCTCGGTCACAATCTTGATAAGATCTTGCTTATAATGTTTACAAGCGCGGCTATATTCTTCTCGCTTACCTATTTCGTAACCTTCAATCCTTACGTAAATATAGTGCTTATAGTCCTTTCGATAATGTCCTCAAACGGTGCGGCAACTATGCTCTGGAGCAGATATTGCCCGAGCCTTCGTGACACAGGTATCGTTTCGGGTGTTACGGGCTTCCTCGATTTCCTTTCCTATATTGCGGCAGGTACTATGGACCTTGTCACGCCCCATATAATTCACAGTATAGCTTGGGATGGAATGATGCTCGTTTGCCTTGGCTTTATGCTCATTGGTATTACGATTTCTCTCCCCTGGAAAGCGATCAAAAAAATGTTTTACAAACACGCATAAATTTTAGCGGCAACCGAGGTTGCCGCTTTTTGATAAATTGGTGTTTATAGAGGTGTCTATGATAATGCGGGGAAGAAACTTCGTTTGCAAAATTTGAAATTGACAAAGCAATTAAAATATAGTAATATAAAAGCAGTAAAAATGGGGGGTATGACAATGGCATTTGATGAAAAAATAAAGAACAGGCTCGGGTTTGGCTGTATGCGTCTCAAGATGAACGGAGATGAGGTCGATTACGAGGAATTTAATAAGATGATAGATGCATTTATCGGTGCGGGCTTTAATTATTTTGATACGGCACACGGATATATTGACGGCAAGAGCGAGACGGCAATTCGCGATTGTCTTTCTGCAAGATACAAAAGAGAGGATTTCGTGCTTGCCGACAAGCTCACCGAATGGTTTGTTAAGGACGAGAGTGAGATTATTCCGTTTTTTGAGAGTCAGCTAAAGCTTTGCGGAGTTGATTATTTTGACTTCTATCTCGTTCACACTGTAACGAGAAATAATTACGATAAATACAAGGCGATCAATGCCTTTGGTACGCTCGAAAAACTCAAAAAAGAGGGCAGGATAAGGCATATCGCTATGTCTTTTCACGATAACGCCGAGTTTCTTGACAAGGTGCTTTCGGAGCAAAAGGCGGTTGAGGTCGTTCAGCTTCAGATAAATTATCTTGATCACGATGATCCCGGAATAGAGAGCAAGGCGTGCTACAAGGTTGCCGTAAAGCACGGCAAGAAGGTCATCGTTATGGAGCCCGTGAAGGGCGGCATGCTCGCAAATCTTCCCGAGAGAGCAGCGGCAGCGCTCGATGAGCTTGGTGGGGGCAAGAGCTACGCCTCGTATGCAATTCGCTATGCGGCGAGCTACCCCGAGGTGATAATGGTGCTTTCGGGTATGGGAAGTGTGGAGATGATGAACGATAACCTTTCTACAATGCGAGATTTTGTGCCGCTTGACGAAAAAGAAAGAGCGGCAACCGACCGCGTGCGAGAGATAATACGCGAGGTCAATCAAATTCCTTGTACCGCGTGCAATTACTGTGCCGAGGTTTGCGGAATGTCCATAAAGATTTCGCAAATATTCGATGCCTATAACGGCTTTGTGTCGGCAAAAACTACACGCGGCGAGGCAAAGGGCAAGATGCCGCCCACAGGCACGGCAGCCGATTGCATCGGCTGCGGCAGATGCGAAGAAGTTTGCCCGCAGGGAATTGAGATAAGAGAAAAGCTCAAGGTTATTGCGAAGAGGATTAAGTAATGGAAAAAGACCTGCCGCAAAGAAAACCTACAAGGTTGAAAAATTTTGACTACAATAAGATAGGGGCATATTTTATAACGATATGCACGGAAAACCGCAGGCAAATACTTTCCCGCATTGAAAAAACAAAATTTGCATTTGGCGAGATGGTTGTCGATTGCACGGTAGGGGAGGGGCTTGCTCCTCCCGAATATTTGGTAAAATTAAGACCTTGTGGTGAGGTAGTAAAGGAACAATTGTTGGCACTTGAATCAAGGTATAAAAACGTAACGGTCGAAGATTACGTTATTATGCCAAATCATATTCACGCAATTATATTTTTACACGAAGAAGCGGGAGGAGCAAGCCCCTCCCCTACGTTGATTGATGTGGTTTCTGCGTTTAAATCGTTGACCTCTCGCATATGTAAGAGGTGTTGCGGAATAGAAAAAATTTTCCAACGTTCATTTTACGACCACATCATTCGCGACCGTGAGGATTACGAGGAGCATCTTCGGTATATCCACGAAAATCCTATGCGGTGGTTTTATGATGAATTGTATACGGAAGAATAATAAAGAAAATGGCGGACTTTGTCCGCCATTTTTCGTTATATAATTACTTTTTGAAAAGTCCTTCGGGTACCTTCGGGGGCTCCTTAAGGTCTTTCCAGGACGCGTCCGAAAGTTCGAGTGCGTCGACAACTACTGCCGAAACGTCGCGGAGGATCATCGGGAAGTCCTTAACGTTGTTTACGGTCTTTCCTCTGAATCCGAGCGTTATCGTGAGTGCGGGCTCGGTATACGTGTCGCCGTGCTTTGTGCCGTCTCCACCGTGGTCGGTCGCAAGAACGAAGAGAGTATCGTCAAGCATTCCCTTAGCCTCGCAAGCATCGAATATCGCACCGAGACCTTCGTCGCATTCCTTGAGTGCGGCGTTATACTCAGCACTGCCCCAGCCCTTCTTGTGTCCCGTTGAGTCGGGCTCGATATAATAAACGAAGGTGAACGAGGGCTTTGAAGTGTCAAGTCCTTCGATATACTTTAGGGCTCTTTCGGTATTTTCCTTGGTCGCCCACCACTCTTTGTAGTCCATTTCCTTATAGATGTAGTCGGCGTCCTCGACCATAGGATTCTGCCAATCGGCATAGCCCGTTATCGAGGCAACGCTTGCGTCGGGATACTTTTCGTGGAAAAGTCTGAAGAGAGTAGGATATTTGTCGCGTGCTCTTACGTATTTTTGAGCGGCTCTCTGGTCGGTGCTTACGTTAACTGTGAGTCCCATAACCTGAGGGTCTGCACCTGTGAGAAGTGACATCCAGCAGGGGCCCGATGCTACAGGTCTGTAGGTCTGTGCCACGTTTGTAAGGGCATAGTCGGCAAAAATTCTATCGATGTTAGGTGTGTCGGTAGTCTTGTGGTATGTGCCCATACCGTCGATTCCAACTATAACTACGTGCTTATATCCGAGATTCTCGGCTGCGGGAGTATTGGTCTCGTCCGCTGTGTTTGACGAATCGAGTGTCTCGTCGTCGGGCGTCTTTTCTGTGCAAGCGGCAAGGCTCAAAACGAGAGTAATGAGAAGTAGAAGAGCAACAAGTCTTTTCATTTTCTTGTCTCCTTGTGTTATTTTGTGGTTTTTTATTACAAAATAATTTTACCACAAAAATCCACACAAGTAAATAGTCAAAAGTTTATAAATTTCAAAGGGAGCGTTTCAACAAAATGACAAGAAGTCCAAGTGAAAATGGTGAATTTTTCACTTGGACTCCACAAATCTATCTTTCAAATTTTGCAAACCGAAGGTTTCTACCTTTAGGTAATTTATCGGTGAGTTGTTTGTGGTGTGAAACGGACCGTCGAGGACGCCGGTCCCTACACGTCTTAATGCCCGCCCGGAGCCTGTAAGGCGGAACAAGGGCTGCGTTAGCGACTTTGCTTGTTGCTATATTTCATCTCAATATCCGCGTCCGAGCGGATATTGACGCTCTTTCCTCATATTTGTTGAAATCCAATATATGAAAGTTTTGGGAGTCCAGAGACCTTTTTTAAAAGGTCTTTGGAAAATATCTTAACACAAACTAACACACCTATAAATACCAATTTAGGAAAGGTAGGTTACGTATTTTTCTCTCTTTGCAACTACCTGAGAAATGCGGTTAAAATCGTTGGTGAGGATAACGTCGATACCCATATCGAGGAACTTTTCGGTCTCCTCCTCGTTGTCAGACCAAAAAACGTTGCAGATGATGCCGTTCTCGTGTGCCTTATCGACCATTTCCTGCGTGAAATGTCCCTTGACGAGCTGCACCTTCTTACAGCCGTACTTTATAGCACGTTCAACTATCGTTCTGCGGCCCTCGTCTGTACCGCCGCCTCCGCAGCAGCGAGCTATCTCGGGATATTCGGTCTGAAGTCTCGCAAGAAGCTTGTCGCTTCCCGTCATAAAGTAAACGTATTTTTCGCAGTCGTATTTCCTTATGAGCGACACGACCTTGTCAAGATATTCGGGCTTTTCTCCCGCTGTCTTAAGGTGAATATTCATAACGCAGTGGCAGGAGAATTTTTTGAGTATTTCCTCAAAAGTAGGAATCTTCATTCCCGCAAAGCACTCGCCCTTCTTTATACCAAAGTCAAGCTCACGAAGCTCTGCAAGTGTGTAGTCTCCAATCTTGCCCGTGCCGTTTGAAACTCTGTCGAGTACGGGATCGTGGATAGACACTACCTCGCCGTCACTTGTGTACCAGATGTCGAATTCTATCTCCTCGGCACCGAGAGCCACCGCTGCACCGTATGCGGCAAGGCTGTTTTCGGGAGCTACCTTGTTAAATCCTCTGTGAGAGCAGGTGCGGGGGTAGGGCATTATCTCGTCGTGACGGACTATAGCACTTCCCGCAGGGCGATATTTCCAGGGACGGCGTCCCTTTTCGATGTACTCGTAGTGAGCCGCAGGGGGATTGCCAAAGCCTGCGGGCTTGAAGTATTTTTTGTCGGGATCTATCTCGATTGTCTCGATGCCGACGCGGCTCTTCATATTTACAAGAACCTCGCCGTTTGGTGCTACTACCATCGAAGCACCGCCGATGTCGGAATTTTCGTCCATCGATACTGACGAACGAAGCACGTACGTATTTGAGTTGTACGCAAGTGTCTGCGAGAAGATCTCAAGAGCAAGGTGTGTGTCACTTCTTTGGTGTGAGCAAACAATAACGAAATCAAGGTTTTGACGAGCCATATTTGCAAACGCCTCATAGAAATAGCAGTCATAGCAAACGAGGAAGCCGAAGCGGTAGCCCTCAAGCTCAATTACGGTGGGCTCTGAAAATTCAAAGCCGTAATCGCTGTCAAGGCGGGTTCTCGTTACCTCTCCGGGCGTGAGATGCTGCTTGAAATACTTGCCTGCAACGTTACCCTCGCGGTCAAATGCGTAAGTCGTGTTGCGGAGCCCCGTCTCTTCGAGTGAACGGGCATTTACAAAAATCATAGCGTGGCAACGCTTTGCGGTTTTTGATACCTCGTCAAGAAGGCGTTTGTTGTATTTTTCGTATGAAGCATAGGAAAGCTCTCGGGTTTTTGCAAGGCAGGGAACGTCACACGACTCGGGCATAATTATCATATCCATACTCTCGTCGCACTGATTAAGCAGCTTTAGCTGCTCCTCAAAATAAAGGTCGGATTTTTCATAGTCGGTCGAATATGCCGGCTGTATGAGACAAATTTTCATGATGTTCCTCTTTTGTGTTTTTATTTTTCAAAGGCCGCTATAAGCCTTGCGATTTCTTCTGCTGTGGAAGTAAGATTTTTCTTGGCGGTGGATTTCTCCATAGCCGCCTCGAGAGATATCGGCGTGCGAACGGCGGGGAAGATTGCATCGATTCCGTGCTCGTGGCAAAGAGTAGCGTCGTCCTTTACACCGCCGCCAATGGCTATTGTAGGAATACCGTATTTTTTGGCAAGTCTTGCGACTCCTGTAGGAGCTTTTCCCATCGCGGATTGCGAATCTATCCGTCCTTCACCCGTGATTACAAGCGACGAGCCTTTGACGTGCCTCTCAAGGTCGGTTTCCTTGATTACTATATCAATTCCCGAAGAGAGAGTGGCACCAAGATAAGACATAAATGCAAAGCCGAGTCCGCCTGCCGCACCCGCACCCTTTGCACAAGCATCGGAGAGGGGAAGAATTTGCTTTGTCAGCTCAGCATAACGCGCAAGATACGAGTCCATTTCTTTGACCGTCTTTTCGTCAGCACCCTTTTGCGGACCGTAGACCGCACTTGCACCGTTCTCGCCGCAAAGAGGATTCTTTACGTCGCAAGCGACGGAGAATTTGCAATCACTAAGCTCGCGGGGCATACCGTCAAGCGAGATTTTTGCGAGGTCTTTGAGACCTATCGCACCGTTTTCTATCTCCAAGCCGCGAGAGTCAAGAAATTTTACACCGAGGGCTTTGAGCATTCCAGCTCCGCCGTCGTTCGTGGCACTGCCGCCAATTCCAATGACAAAGCTTCGGCAGCCCTCACCAATTGCATCAAGAATAAGCTCGCCCACGCCAAAGGTTGTTGTATAGAGTGGATTTCGCTCACTTTCGGGAATAAGGGTAAGTCCCGCCGCACGTGCCATTTCTATTATAGCAGTGCCGTCAGCATCGATTATACCGTACTCGGCAGATATTTTTCTACCAAGGGGGTCGCTGACGCTTACAGTTTTTATTCTTCCGTTTCTTGCCGAGATTATGGCATCAAGCGTTCCCTCGCCGCCGTCGGCAAGGGGCGAGACACAAATTTCGGCATCGGGGAAAATTCTCGAAAATCCCTCACCTACAGCCTCTCCCGCCTCGGTCGTCGAGAGAGAGCCCTTGAAAGAGTCGATTGCAATCGTAATTTTCACAGTTTTGTCCTCTTTTAATTTTGGTATTCAAACCTTGCAAACAAAGTTTCTACCTTTAGGTATTTTATCGGTGTTTTTTAATTAAAAAAACACTCGTTTATGTATTTTATGGCGTGCTCCTCGTTTGAGCAGATTATCTCGTCGCAGATGACTTTGAGTTCGTCCATTGCATTGGAGACACCGAGCCCGAGCCCTGCCGCCTCTATCATCGTAAAATCGTTGAGGCTGTCGCCAACGGCAATAGTCTCGCCTCTGTCAATGCCGAGCTTGTCGGCAAGCAGGTGGAGAGCCCTGCCTTTTCCTGCATTTACGCTAAAGATTTCAAGTCCCTTGGGCGGGAATTTTGCACTCTTGAGCCTCTTGTCAGCATCTATTCTCGCACAGCACGCGGCAAATTCTGCCTCGTTACCGAAGAATACCGAAAAATCCTCGACGTGTAGAGCGGTGCTGAGCCACTCTCTAAAGTTTTCCACAGGAATAGCATAATTTTCCAGACAGTTTACGTGTGCATCGGTGAATCCGTAGTGCTTCGCAAGAGATGTGTCGAGCTTGTCCGAAGGAACGTAAAAATTTCCGTTAGCACGAATTCCTATGTGTGAGTCATACTCTGAGAGCAGGTCGAAAATCTCGAGAGCAAGTGCATTGTCAATGCAATTGTAAATGTGCTCTCCCGTCTTTTTATCGTGAATTACCGAGCCGTTTGTGTGCATAATAAAGCGGATATGGTCGTTATTCTTAAGCTCGGGAAGGACCTCTCTGAAGGTGCGTCCCGTTGATGGCACGAAGAATATTCCTTTTTTGTCAAGCTCGGCAATGGCCTTCTTATTTTCCTCGCTGAGCTGAGAATTGTTGTTAAGCAGAGTGCCGTCAAGGTCACTCGCTACTATTTTGTATTTATACATAATATCACCTCACGGAGTATTATAGCATATCAAAAAAATATTTGCAAGGTAATGAACAAAAGTCATGACCACCAGCCGTGCTGGTGGCTTGCGATAGCCCCCTTGGGGCATTCCACACGCTGAAGCCTATAGGCTCGTCGAAAAAAACGCCACTTGCGGTAATTGCCCTACCACTATTGAAATAGTAAATATCTATAG
>JAFVSI010000041.1 GCA_017503865.1 Clostridia bacterium
AGACTTTGCGTAGAAACGAAAACTCTAAATTATGTAATAAAAGGGTTAAAAAAGTTTTTAAGAGTGGGGGTGCGGGGGCGGGTGGTTTTTTCAAAAAACACCTGCCCCCGCATAATAAAGCACCTCTATAAATACCAATTTTCCACTTAGAAAACAAAAAAGAAAAACCGCCGCACAAGTGCGGCGGTGCTGAGAACGGGGATTACTTCTTGTTCTCAGAATTCTGGTTGTTCTTATTCTGGCTGTTCTGCTTCTGATTATTCTGACTGTTCTGATTATTCTTGTTCTGGCTGTTCTTATTCTGATTGTTCTGGTTCTTATCCATATCGATATGCTCCGTTTCTCCGTCGGTCTTTCGTTTTCGCACATTCTCTGCCGACGGAAAAGAATGCGTGCATCCGAATATTATCGAAATATCCTTCGGACACAAATATTCTTGACTAAAAAAAGCTCCGTTATTCACGAAGCTTTTTCTAATATTCTAATTATTTCAGTCGAGCATATATTTCGACTCGACCTCGTCGGAAATCGCATAGCACGCATTAAATACGGCACAGATAAAGACAACGGTTCCGAGTATGTTTATAAGTCCCGCAAACTTTACGGTATTTGCGAAAAAGTCGTAAAAGACGTCGGTCGCGGCGGCAAGAATAGCCGCACCGTAAAGAAGATAGACCTTAACGTAAAGCTCCTTATGAACCTTCTCAACCTTCTCACTTACGTTTACGGTAGCTGACGGCACGTAAAAGCCCGTGTGGTCATTTATCACCCGACGGAGCATTTTGCCCATTCCAAACACCGCAAACAAGAACGCAAGTGCGTCAAACGCGGCAAATAAAAGCATCGTTTTATACGATGAGAACGCTTCCTCACTCCTATAGATCTTTCCGTAATAATGATTGCTAAAAAAGCTGAATTCGGTAACGACAGCCGCGAGCGAGCATACGGCGTAGGTAACAAAGGAGAAGAGAGTTCCCTTCTCTGCCGCTATATACTTTTTCACACTAAAATAACAAATAATGAGCGAAAGAGCGGCAAGGGTATCTATCAAAATATTAAAGCTTTCAAGTCTTAAGTCAATACAAAGGATCGCCGCCACAAAGAAAAACAGCGACATATTCTTTACCGATTTACGAACGAAAAGGCTCGTCCTCGGGAGTATTTTTTCGTTGTACTCGCGTGCAATCCCCGCCACAAACTGTTTGTCCTTTCTTATCGACGAAAAATACGATTCGATAAGAACGAGCCAGACAAGACCTACAATAAGCGAAATAATTATCGCAAAGCTACGAAGCAGACCTATGTAATCGTAAAGATAGAGGGCACTTGAAAACTCGTCATAGCTCTGTGTTGAAAGCACCGCAAACTCGGGAAGCGTGTAGCCCGCCGACTTTACTGCCAAGAAAACGAAGGTGAAAAGGCGTATTTTCTCGGTTTTGTTTTTCTTCGAGCGATTACGCGAGCCAAGCACCGCCGTGTTCTCAAATCTGTATCCAAGCCCCATAAGACCGCCAAAAAGCGACTTATAGGCAGGTATAAGCACGACAAGCTCGGCTACCGCAAAAACGAACGAGACGAGCAAAAGCATAGTATTCTGCTCCTCGGGATTGCTAAGCCCGAATACAAACAGCAACGCACCTACCTTACAGACGTCAACGAGAAGTGCCCTCGAAAAGCTCTTCTGCGAGGCGGCAAGGTCGTCGTTTATATTGGCAAGTCTTGAAAGACCTACGCAAAGGAAGGCATACCCCACAAAATCGGGAAGCACGTCGACAATATTAAAATTTGGATTAAAAAGGAAAATGAAAGCCGCCGCAATCAGCGTAAATCCCATTTTTTCGGTTTTATTTTTCATATTCTTCCCCCTTTTTATTTTCTGCGTCTTTTTTCTCGCCTTTCCTCAAGCTTCTTTTTTGCATACTCGACCGAATCGTCAGCCGCCTTCTGCTCTCTGCGAGCCGTCTCCTCGCGGAATTTGTTTATAAACTCAAACCGCGACTTTTTGAGGGGCATATCAATATCGCTCTCATCGCAGATATTTGCATAGCAGGTAAATATCAGCACAAGATTTAAAATTATAATTGCGAAATAGAAAAGGATAACAGGCATACTGAAATATCTCTTGTAGCTCTCAACGAAGGAAAACGGGAGCTTTGAGACAATTATAAGCACGGCATAAAGACAAATAAAGACGAAGTTTCTCACAGCCGCCACCCTTATCTTTTCTACCTCGGTCTCTTTTGCAATACTTAATATCGCGTAAAGCAGACAGGCGTGGAAAAGGAAGGAAAAGACGTCATCAGCCGAGGCGACCGTCTCAAAAAATCCCTCGGGCAAGGAAAAGCTGTCCACAATAAGGTTATCGTAGAGCAGCTCTCCTATTTTTCCATAGCAGTCTGCCAGCGTCACACCGAGCATAGCAAATGCCGAGTAGAACGGAAAACGAAAGCTTACGTTATATTTGTGAAGCCTTGTGAATGCGTATATCATAAGCATAAAGCCCGCAAGCCGCACAAGGCAGCCGAGTGAGAAGACCGACATAAGATGAGCCATAAAATAACCCAAAAACAAAAGTCCGAATCCCATTATTTACCTCAATTACCCGAAGCTCCGCAGCACTTCTTATATTTTTTTCCGCTTCCGCAGGGGCAAGGATCGTTTCGGTCGGGCTCCTTCTTTTTCGAGGAAGTTACCTTTTTTACTGCGGCACCGTCCCCTTCAAAGCCCTCGCCGAGAGGCACAGCGACCTGTGTACGCTTTGTGTCGGGCGTCTTTATAGTAACCGAAAGGATCATTCTCGCAGTCTTGTCACGAATCTCCTCTATCATCGCGTCAAACATATCGGCACCCTCTATGCGGTACTCGGTGATGGGATCACGCTGAGCATAGGTCTGGAATCTTAAGCTGTCCTTGAGGTCGTCCATCGCGTCGATATGCTCCATCCAGCTTCTGTCAACGTTGCCGAGAAGCACTGCCCTCTCAAGCTCACGGAATCGCTCCTCACCAACAAGATTTTCCTTTTCTTCGTAAATTGCCTTTGCTCGTGCCTCAAGCATCTCAGCTATCTCGCTCTTGGTAAGCTCCTTAAGCTCCTCGGGCGTAAACTCGTCCCCTTCGAACAAAAGCCCCTTGTAATGCTCGCGAAGTCCCGCGAAATCGTAAAACTCGGCTTCCTCGCCACCAAGGAATCTTTCTATCGAGTCATCGACGGTCGAGAGTATCATTTTAAGCACTGTGCCGCTGATATCCTCACCCATAAGCACGTCGTTTCTCTGCTTGTAGATGATATTTCTCTGCTGATTCATAACGTCATCGTAGGCAAGCACGTTCTTACGGCGGCGGAAGTTCTGGTCCTCGATCTTCTTTTGAGCCGACTCTATGGTATTTGAAAGCATCTTAGCATCGATAGGCATATCCTCGGGAAGTCCAAGTCTGTCTACCATACCGATAATTCTATCCGAGCCGAAAAGACGCATAAGGTCGTCCTCAAGCGAGAGGAAAAATCTCGACTCTCCCGCATCTCCCTGACGTCCCGAACGTCCGCGAAGCTGGTTGTCGATACGGCGGCTCTCGTGTCTCTCAGTACCGAGAATAAAGAGTCCGCCCGCCTCTCTGACCTTTTCTGCCTCGGGGGCTATCTCTTCCTTATATTTGTTGTAAAGCTCGCGATAGGTAGCTCTTGCGGCGGTCAGCTCCTCACTGTCACTCTCCGCACTTCCCGTTGCCATCGCAATAAGCTCCTCGTCTATTCCCATCTTACGCATCTCGCGTTTTGCCATATATTCGGGGTTTCCGCCGAGCATAATATCGGTTCCACGTCCCGCCATATTGGTCGAAATAGTCACAGCACCGAGCTTACCTGCCTGAGCAACTATCTCTGCCTCTTTGTCGTGATGCTTTGCGTTGAGCACGTTGTGAGCAATTCCCTCACGCTTGAGCCTTGCCGAAAGCTCCTCGGACTTGTCTATCGACACCGTACCCACAAGCACGGGCTGTCCCTTTTTGTGACACTCAACTATCTGACGGACAACAGCATCGTACTTTCCGCGAACACTTCTGTAAACGGAATCGGGATGGTCACGTCTTATCATAGGACGGTTTGTAGGTATCTCGATAACGTCAACATTGTATATCTCGTTAAATTCAGCTTCCTCGGTAAGGGCAGTACCCGTCATTCCCGAGAGCTTTTTATACATTCTAAAATAATTCTGGAAGGTTATCGTCGCAAGAGTTCTGTTCTCCTTCTCGACCTTAACGCCTTCCTTTGCCTCAATTGCCTGATGCAGACCGTTTGAATAACGTCTGCCGGGCATAAGTCGTCCTGTAAAGGTATCGACTATCATAACACCCTCGCCGTTTACCACGTAATCAACGTCACGCTTCATCGTTCCGTGTGCACGGGTTGCCTGATTTATGTGGTGTGCTATCTCGGCATTCTCTCTGTCAGAAAGATTTTCAATACCGAAAAATGCCTCTGCCTTCGCTACACCCTGTGGAGTGAGGACGGTATTCTTCGCCTTCTCATCAACGATATAGTCGGCGTCAACGTCATCGTAGCTCGTTTTTGTGTCCATCTCCTTGATAACGTACTTACGCATACCTCTTACGAGCTTGTCAGCCCTGTCGTACATATCGGTCGACTTTTCACCCGCACCCGAAATAATAAGGGGAGTTCTTGCCTCGTCGATAAGAATTGAGTCTACCTCGTCGACGATAGCGAAATTGTGCCCTCTCTGCACCATATTTTTCTGATAAACGACCATATTGTCACGAAGATAATCAAAGCCGAACTCGTTGTTCGTTCCGTAGGTAATGTCGCAGTTGTAGGCTGCCTGCTTGTCCTCGGGAGAAATACCGTGAACGACAAGACCTGTTGTCAGTCCCATAAACTCAAAGACTCTTCCCATCTCCTCGCTGTCACGTCTCGCAAGGTAATCGTTTACTGTAACGACGTGAACACCCTCGCCCGAAAGTGCGTTGAGGTACGCGGGCATAGTTGCGACAAGCGTCTTTCCTTCACCCGTCTTCATCTCGGCAATCTTACCTTGATGGAGAACGATACCGCCTATAACCTGTACTCTAAAGGGGCGTTTGCCGAGGATTCGGTCGTCAGCCTCTCTTATTGCCGCAAAGGCATCGGGGAGAATATCGTCAAGTGTCTCGCCCGCTTCGAGTCTTCCCTTAAGGAGTGCCGTCGTCCCCGAAAGCTCCTCGTTGGTCATATTTTTATATTTTTCCGCCAAGGATTCGATATAGTCAACCGTCTTTGACATCTTCTTTATCTGTTTTTCGCTGTAAGTTTTGAAAAGGCCCATTTTTAACCCCCATTCTTCGTTTATGCACAAACTTAGCATTATACAGTTTAATTATACAACATATACCCCTTTTTTTCAAGGCTTTTATGTTAAAGTGGCACACTTCACTTTGTAAATTTTTTCGTAATACTTGAATATAGTCAAAAAAAGTTATATAATGTAGATATAAAAGATTAAGGAAACGCTATGATAAAGATAAACATTGTATTACACGAGCCCGAAATTCCGCAGAATACGGGCAATATTGCAAGGACCTGTGCCGCAACGGGAGCATCTCTCCACCTCATTCGCCCGATGGGCTTTGAGGTCGATGACAAAAAGCTAAAGCGTGCAGGGCTTGACTATTGGGATAAGCTTGACATCACCTACTATGACGGACTCCAAGATTTCTTCGAAAAGCACCCCGAGGCGAAGGATAGCATATACTATTTTTCAACGAAAGCACCGAGGGCTTACACCGAGGTATGCTACACTGACGAGATACCCTCGGGCGAGGTTTTTATTACCTTCGGCAAGGAGAGTCGCGGACTTCCCGAGGAGCTTCTCCACGAAAACAAGGAACGCTGTGTGCGTATACCTATGCTAAGCGAGCTTCGCTCGCTAAATCTCTCGAACGCGGTTGCTATTGCCGTCTATGAGATTTTGCGTCAGGATTCGTTTGACGGACTTGAGAGCAAGGGCAAGCTCACGAGATACGATTGGTGACAAATAAAGAATTTTAAAAAAGGATTTTTATGAAGGAAAAGGTTTTAGCGGCACTCAGCGGCGGCGTGGACAGTGCGGTCGCGGCTCTTCTACTCAAAAACGAGGGCTATGACGTATTTGGAATCACGATGAAGCTTTGTGATTCCCTACCAGACGGCGACAACATAGGCGAGCCGAATGCAGATATTCTCGACGCGAGGAGTATTTGCGATACGTTCGGCATTTCACACAGTGCCATCTCGCTTTGTGAAAGCTTTAAGGAGTGCGTTATCGACAGCTTTATAACCGAATACAAAAACGGCGGCACGCCTAACCCTTGTGTTGAGTGCAACCGAACGATAAAGTTTGGCAAGCTCCTTGAAGAAGCAAAAAAGCGTGGCTGTGACAAGCTCGCAACGGGACACTATGCAAGAATAGAGCTTGACGAAAACGGACATTATCTTCTCAAAAAAGCAGTTGACGAGTCTAAGGACCAGTCCTACTTCTTGTGGACACTCACCGAGAGCGAGCTTTCAAGAGTTCTCTTTCCTCTCGGCAATATGACAAAGGCTGAAATCAGAAAAATTGCGGCAGACGAGGGTTTTCGTAATGCCCACAAGTCGGACAGTCAGGATATTTGCTTTATCGAGGACGGTGACTATGCCGCATTTATCGAGCAATATACGGGCGAGAGCTTTCCCGAGGGCAATTTTGTTGACACCGACGGAAATATTCTCGGGGAGCATAACGGAATAATTCACTATACTGTCGGTCAGCGAAAAGGTCTTGGGATTGCTCTCGGCAAGCCGATGTTCGTTAAGTCGAAAAATACCGAGGACAACACCGTGACGCTCTGTGATGACGCAGAGCTTTATTCAAAGACGCTCACCGCTTCCCGTGCAAGATTTTCTGTGGCATATAGTTTTGACGTGCCTATAAGACTTTATGCCAAAATTCGCTATCGCCACACACCCGCACTTGCAACAGTTGAAAAGACCTCACCCGACACGTTTACCCTCACCTTCGACGAGCCACAACGAGCAGTAGCCAAAGGTCAGTCGGTAGTCCTCTATGACGGCGACACCGTAGTCGGCGGAGGAATTATAGATTAAAAAATAAAGGATACCGAACAAAATCCGAATCACAATAAAAATAATGAGTCCCGACAAATCTTTAAGTTTGTCGGGACTCATTTTATATCCAATATCATCTAAATAAATAGTTGCATAAGACCATACCCCTATCCTTCTGCGTACAATTCGTCATAGTACCAACGCATAGGGTTTTCATAAATATACCGTAAATGCTCCTCATAATCTTGGCGGTTGCGAATGATATGATCATTGGAGCGATATTGCCAAATATTTCCCCCGTATTCCTTGTTGCAAAATCTTTTGAAGGTAGACACGAACCGAGACAGAACAGAATTTTGCCCTGTAGGGACCGGCGTCCCCGACGGTCCGTTTTCTATGCCTTTCACCCAAAGCATAATATGGATATGATTTGGCATGATCACATAACTTTCAACAGATAGATCGTCGTAAAAATCGCTCAATTGACAGATGTATTTATCCGCAATTTGTCCGTATTTTGTTAATTCGATTTGCGGACCGTCGAGGACGCCGGTCCCTACAACGTGCGAGAGCATACACCTTCTCTCTTTCGTGCATATTGTGAGAAACACAGCTTGATTTCGGTTATAGTCCGCACCTTTCAACCGTGTAGTCTTGCGTTTTTTCATTTCATCCATTGCCATCACCCATTCCATTATAATACAAACAGACAGAGAAAACAAGTTCTTTGCCTAATCTTTATTCATGACAAACGATATCACAAAAACAAAAAGAGAGAAATCAAATGATTTCTCTCTTTTTGTTTAAGATACTTAGATCTTTTCTTTAACCTTAGATGCCTTACCGACTCTATCGCGGAGATAGTAGAGCTTAGCTCTTCTAACCTTACCAACGCGGATAATGTCAACCTTAGCAACGTTAGGAGAATGGAGAAGAAATGTCTTCTCTACTCCACAACCGTAGGAAACACGTCTTACAGTAAATGTCTCGGAGATTCCGCCACCGTGCTTTGCGATAACAGTTCCCTCGAACATCTGAATTCTCTCTCTGTTTCCTTCCTTGATCTTGTTGTGAACGCGGATGGTGTCACCGATTCTTACAACAGGAACCTCTGTCTTAATCTGCTCGTTTGTAAAAGCCTGAATCAAATCCATTTGTCAGTCCTCCTTAAATACGGGGCGTTCATGCAGAGCTACGCAGCGGACCACCCTTGATTAGTGTTTTGCACACATTGCGATATATTATATCACATATAAAATATAAATGCAAGTGTTTTTTTAATTATTTTTTGATTTTTTTAGAAATACGTTTAAAATTTTAACAAAACTTGCCACAATTCCCTTGAGATTTATTACGGCTATGAAGAAAAACAGTGCCGCTGCCAAAAGAACCGAAAATCTTTTCTCGGAAAGCAAAACAAGGCTTTGCACAAGGAGAAGTACGGTATTTATCACAAGTTTTATATTGTGGGTATTGAATTTTACGTATTTTCTCGTGTCTATCACACGCACCGCATAGACGGTGACGTAGCTTATAAGCGTTGCCACTGCCGCACCCATAGCACCGTGCTTCGGTATCATCACGAAATTGAGCACGATATTTACGAGTGCCCCCGTAAGTGCAGTGAGCATTGAATACACACTCTTCTTCTCGAGAAAATACACGCTGCCGAGAAATGAAGAAAATGCAGAAAACATTGTAGCTACCGTAAGTATCGGTACAAATCTCCACGACTCAAAATAGGAATCGGCAAGGAGTATATTCGTAAATACTTGCGAGCCTAAGATTATAAACGAAGCCCCCGCCACAAGTATAGCGAGATAGTCCCTATAGACTCTGCCGAAGAATTTTTCTTTTTCCTCAATGCTCTCCCCACCGTCACGCACGGCAGATATCTGCCACGCCTCGATAAAAATTCCGTAAACGATGGTGATAAGAGTCGGTATCTTATACGATGCCGAGTAAAGTCCGTTTGCTGCCTCTCCGCAATAATACGTAACGATAAATCTGTCCGAAACGCTTGTAATAAGCCACAAGAGCGTTGTCGGGATATACGGAATACTGAATTTCAGCATATCGCGAAGCGTCTTTTTATCGTAATTCTTAAACGAGAAATCTCGGTAAAGCTTGCAGAAAACAAAGAGTCCGAGCGTTACGGTAAGGTCTGCCGCAACGGTCGAAAGCACGTACCCCGTAACGCCCATATCGAAGGCGACAAGGAAGGTAACGTTATAAATAATAGTAAGAGCCGTGTTTATTATTCCCTGCGTTGCAAACACCCCGACCTTGCCTATTGCACGAAGATACTGTGCACAGGCACTGTGAAGGTTTGAGCATATGACGAAAACGCAAATAAGCCATACGTAGCCGTCAAAAAGTCCTATGAGAGACAAAATAGGCGACGCTACTCCAAGCAGCACCGAGCCTGCAAATATTACGCAAAGTGCCGTTGAAAAGACCTTCTTTTTGTCCCCGCTGTCAATAGCGAAGCGGAATATAGCCTCGCATAGACCAACGCAAAAAATGGGAATAAGCAAATTAGCCGTCTGCGTAATGAGGTCGGCTACACCGTACTCCTCAGTCGACAGTATGCTTGTATAAAGCGGCATAAGGAGCAGCACCATTAGCTTTGATGCAAATTTTCCTACCGCAAAAACCAACGTATTAGAAATAAGTCTGCCGTACTTATTTGATTTTATCTTTTCTATCAGTCGCAATTTTCCCAGTTATGATATACGTTCATTACGTCATCGTCGTCCTCAAGATGCTCGATAAGAAGGTCCATAAACTTCTTATCGTCATCGCTCTCAAGTGTAACGTAGGTTGAAGGAATCTTGTCCTTTTCAGCGGACGCTATGACAAATCCCTCAGCCTCGATAGCTTCCTTTATTGCATAAAGGTCATCGGGCTCGGTGTATATCTCGAATACCTCTCCCTCGGACGCAAAATCCTCTGCACCTGCCTCGAGAGATACTTCCATAAGCTTGTCCTCGTCAACGTCTCCGTCCTCATTGGAAACGATGATAACGCCCTTCTCGGAGAAGAGGTAGCCGACACAGCCAGACTGTCCCATATTTCCGTGATACTTTGAGAAATAGGAACGAACATTCCCTGCTGTTCTGTTACGGTTATCTGTTGTCGTTTCAACGATAACTGCAACACCCGCTGGACCGTAGCCCTCGTAAACAACTTCCTCATAGTTTTCGCCCGAGCTACCGAGTGCCTTCTTTATTGTACGCTCGATGTTATCGTTAGGCACGTTGTTTGACTTTGCCTTCTGTATAAGGTCACGGAGCTTGGAGTTAGAGGTAGGATCTCCGCCGCCTTCCTTGACCGCAATAGTTATCTCCTTACCTATCTTTGTAAAGACCTTTGCTCTCTGTGCGTCGGTCTTTTCCTTTTTGTGCTTGATGTTAGCCCATTTGCTATGTCCTGACATAATTCTTTATATTTCCTTTCGATTCAATTAGTTCAAATTATATACGCTCAGTCTTTTTAAGACAAATGAGCGAGAATGCACTGCCGAGAACGTTCTTTGTTGCCTCTGTGAGCATTATTCTTGTTGTGCGTACGTCCTTATCCTCTGCCGAGAGAATCTGGCAGTTGTGGTAGAACTTGTTGTATGCAGCTGCAACATCAAGAATGAAACGGGCAACCACAGAGGGCTCGTAATCTCTAATTGCAGAGAGCACCTTTTCTTCATACTGGGAAAGCGTCTTAAGAAGTGCCGCTTCCTCGTCACAGGTGACAGTCACCTTACCGTCTCTTGCACTGCCTGCCTTCTGAAGCACCGAGCAGGTACGCGCGTAGGTGTACTGAACGTAGGGGCCTGTGTTTCCGTCAAAGGAGAGTGCGTCCTCAAGGTTGAAGTTTATATCCTTGATTCTATTATTTGTTAGGTAATAGAATACTATTGCACCGACGCCGACAGCCTCTGCAATATCGTCTCTTCCGCGAAGCTCGGGATTTTTCTCTTCCATAATTCCCTTCGCTTTTTCAATAGCCGCTGCAAAGAGGTCTTTGAGAAGAACAACGTTACCAGTTCTCGTAGCGAGCTTTTCGCCGTTGAGGGAGACTGTGCCGTAAGGAACGTGAACGAGCTTGTCGTAAAAATCATAGCCCATAAGCTCAACTACCTTGAACCACTGTGCAAAGTGGAGTATCTGCTGGTTGCTCGTTACGTAGATGCACTTTTCAAAGTCATAGGTCTCTTTTCTGTATACCGCCGCCGCAATATCACGCGTGGGGTAAAGCGTCGAGCCATCACGCTTAAGAATAAGGCAGGGGGGCATTCCGTAGGGCTCGAGGTCAACGACAGAAGCACCGTCGTCAAGCTTCATAAGTCCTTTTTCGCGGAGAAGCTCTACCTGTGCGGGCATCTTGTCGGTGTAAAAGCTCTCGCCGTTGTAGCTGTCAAACTCAATGTCGAGCTGCTTATAGGTCTTTGCGTACTCGTCAAGGCTTATCTTGACAAACCACTTCCAAAGGGCGATATTCTCCGCGTCACCTATCTCCATTTTATGAAATTCAGCTCTCGACTCTTCTGCGAGGTCCTCGCGTGCGGGAATTCCCTTTTCCTCGTCACCCTTTATTGTGTTGTTTATGCGAACGTAAAGCTCAACGAGCTTGTCTATTCCGCCCGCCTCTATCTCCTCGCGGTTGCCCCAGAGCTTGTACGCAACGATGAGCTTGCCGAACTGCGTTCCCCAGTCGCCGAGGTGATTGATACCAACACACTTATATCCCGCAAACTCGTGGAGCATTTTGATTGCGTGACCGATAACGGTCGTACCGAGGTGTCCTATATGGAAGGGCTTTGCGACGTTTGGCGAGGAGTAGTCGATAACGACCGTTTTACCCTTGCCGAGGTCGGGAGCACCGTATTTTTCCTTCTTTTCGAGTATCTCGGGAAGAATTTTTCCAGCAAGATATTCGTTTGAAATCTTTATGTTAAAATATCCGTTAAGAGCTTCGACCGAGGCAACACCCTCGCACTCGAAATCCTCTGCAATAGCGGTAGCTATCTGCACGGGAGAGCGGCGGAGTGCACGGCTCATCTTAAAGCAAGGGAGTGCAATATCTCCCATATTTGCGTCGGGCGGATACTCGAGCATATCGTAAATTGCCGCCGAGGTGAGCCCCGAGTCGCCGAACTGCTCAATTTTTTCTGCTATTTTCTCTGAAATCAGCTTTTTCAACTTTATCATAATTTATCTCCTGTTTGAGAGTTATCTATAACTTATTTATTATACTACTAAAGGTCTTTTTTTTCAAGGCTATTTCTAATAATACCGAGGATTTTTTTCACTCGGTAACGTCAGCAGTCTCTGCACCGAGATATGAGATAAGCTCCTCGGCTGAAAGCAAAAGCTGTGCTCCACGCACACCCGAGCTTACCGTTATTTTTTCGGATAGAAGTACCGTCTCGTCAAAATAGGTTGGAAACTTCTTTTTCATTCCTATCGGTGAGCAACCGCCCCTTATATAGCCTGTCAGCGAAAGAAGCTCCTTGACGTGTACGGGCTCAACCTTTTTGTTTCCCGTCATCGCCGCCGCTTTTTTGAGATTTATCTCCATATCGCAAGGAATGCAAAAAACGAGAAGTCCTGTCTTGTCGCCCCTTGCAACGATGGTTTTGAAGACCGTCTCATATGGCAGACCTATCTGGTCAGCTATATGCGTGCCCGCGAGATTGTTTTCGTCAACCTCATATTCAAGAGCCTCATACTTTATTTTTGCCGCGTCAAGCAGACGCATTGCATTGGTCTTGTTCATATCAAAACTCTTCCGTTTCCTCTTCTATCATTTCGCGTGCCGCTGTACGCTGTGCCTCGGTTATGTTTATTCCACCGAGAATACGTGCTATCTCCTCGACTCGCTCGTCAGGTGAAAGAAGCTTTACAGAGGTCTCGACGCGTCCGTCACGCTCAGCCTTTGAGATAAAGAAATGCGTGTCTGCAAGAGAGGCAATCTGAGCCGAGTGAGTAACGCATATTACCTGTGCCGACCTTGATATCGAGCGGAGCTTTATGCCGACCTTGCGTGAGGTCTTGCCCGAAATACCCGTATCTATCTCATCAAAGATAACCGTCTGCATTCCGTCGGAGTCCCCCATAACACTGCGAAGCGAGAGCATTATACGCGAAAGCTCACCGCCCGAGGCAATTTTTATCATAGGCATAAGGGGCTCGCCCGCGTTCGTTGCTATTAAAAATTCAACACGGTCAAGTCCGCTTGCCGTAAAATCGTCACTCTCGTCAATCGCTACCTCAAAACGCACCTTTGGCATATCGAGAAAGCTAAGGCTCTCGGTAACCTCTTTGTTAAGGTGCCCTGCCGCATTTTTTCTGCGACTCGAAAGCTCTGCCGCTACCCGTCTTGCCTCGACTTCCTTATCTTTAAGCTTTTTTGTAAGCTCCTCTATAAGAACGTCGGAATTATCTATCTCGTCAAGTCGCCTTGCGGCGTCAGCTCGGAAAGCGAGAATATCCTCGACACTCTGCCCGTATTTTCTTTTGAGCTTTCCTATGACCTCAAGCCTTGAGCCTATCTTATCGAGTCTCTTTGTGGGATCCTCGTCACCGACGTCACTAAGTGCCTCGGCACTCTCTGCAATATCGTCAAGCTCGTACTTTATGCTCGAAAGCCTTTCATATAGCTCACTCGCCTCGGGAAATGCGTCCGAGATCTGCGAGAGGGCGTTTGCCGCTCTGTCGCACATATAGGAAGCTCCCGCCCCCTTCTCAGAGCCGTTTATAGCACGCTTGACGAGAGAAATGCACTTGTTGACTCTCTCGAGCGAAAGGAGCTTTTTCTCCTCTTCAAGAAGCTTCTCTTCCTCGCCCTCGCGAAGAGATGCCGAATCAATATCCTCGATTTGAAACGAAAGCATCTCGCGGAGCCTGTTCTTTTCCATAGTATCGCTGCTTATCGACTCTATCTGCATACGAAGGTGAAGTATCTCTTTGTAAAGCAGACCGTACTCGGCAAGTATATCGCCATTTTTCGCAAACTTATCGAGGATCCTTACGTGGTTCTTGGCGTTCATCATCTGCTGATTGTCGTTCTGCCCGTGAATATTGAATATAGCCGAGGCTATCTCACGAAGTGTTGCGAGAGTAACGCTCCTGCCGTTTACCTTTGCAGACGATTTTCCGTCAGCCTCTATCCTACGCATAAGGCTGACCTCACCGTCGTCTGCCTCAAAGCCAAGCTCAGAAAGCAGAGCTATAACGTCGTTGCGAAGGTCGCAAAAGACCGCTTCGACAATAGCACTCGTCTCGCCGCGACGTATCAGCTCGCGGTCGGCACGTCCGCCCCCGAGCAGATTAAGACTGTCTATTATTATTGATTTTCCCGCACCCGTCTCACCTGTGAGCACAGAGAAGCCGCCACTAAAATCTATATCGAGACTTTTGACAACGGCAATATTCTCAATATGAAGTCCCTGTATCATAAACTAAACTTAAATACCCTTTATAAGATCTTTTATATTTTCACTTATCGAGGCGGAAACGTCCTCGTTTCTCGTGACTATGATGATAGTATCGTCACCGCCGATACAGCCGAGCACTCCCTCAAGGTTAAGTGCATCAACACCCGATGCCACCGCCATAGCGAGTCCCGGATAGGTTTTAAGTACCACTACGTTTGCCGCGTAATCGACCTTAGTTATCGAGTCTACCACCGCGTGATTGAGCTTTATATTGCCCTCGTGGTGATTCGTGCGGTTTTTTACGTAGCGGTACGTACCGTGAGTGGTAGGTACCTTTGTAAGCTTCAGTTCTCTTATATCTCTCGATACAGTCGCCTGAGTAACCTCGTAGCCGAGGGCACGAAGGCGACTTATCATATCCTCTTGAGTCTCTATTTCAAATCTTTCGATAAGCTCTATTATCGCACTTTGTCTTTGTGATTTCATATTTAACTCCTTTGCGGTGTTACATAAATTTCTTGGCTCTTATCTTTGAATAAAAGCCGCCCGACTTGATTCTTACAAGCTTTGTTGAAAGCTTGGCACGGCTTATTTCAGCCACGTCTCCGTAGAACATATCAAAGGTCGCCTTACCGTCAAGCGTCAGGTGAAGCAGCTTTTCGCGAACACATATATTCTTTATCTCGAGCTTTGCACTGTCGGGAAAAACGATAGGTCGAGCACCTAACGAGTGCGGACAGATAGGCGTTACGCAGAAGCAGGAGAGCTTCGGGTCAACTATCGGACCTCCCGCAGAAAGCGAATATGCCGTTGAGCCTGTGGGAGTTGCCACTATAAGACCGTCGGCACGGTAAGTTGAGATAGGCTCTCCGTTATCAAGAAGCTGAAGGTCAACTATTCTTGCCGTGCTTCCGTTTGCGATGACCACGTCATTGAGAGCATATGAAGAAAACTTCTGCAGCTCTCCCGAGGAAATTACTCGCACCTCGAGCATAGCTCGCTCGTCAATGCGGTATTCTCCCGTAAAATATTTCTCGATAAGGTCAAGCTCGTCGACCTCAAGCTCTGCCATATATCCGACACGTCCGAGATTTATACCGAGTATCGGTACTCCGAGAGGAGCGGCACGGCGAGACGCATCGAGAATAAACCCGTCTCCGCCAAGCACTATGGCAAGCTCTGCCCTCTCGTATATTTCATCATAGGAAAGATACTCAAAATTCGAGCGGTGCATCATTCCTCTGAAGATTTTTTCCTTGTATTGCGAAGGAATAAGTATCTTACAGTCAAACGCCTCAAGCTTATCTGCCACAAGCAGAGCCGTCTGTGCCTTTTCCTTCACGTTGAAATTAGCGATAAGTCCTATATTTCTCATATATTTATCACCTCACAAATTTATATAGCTGTAATTCTCTTGATGTATTTGTCGTCAATTTTCGGAGTTATCACGCCGTTTTTCACGAAATAGGCGAGATACTCCTTATTGCCGTCACCGCCCGTTATGGGGGACGGGATAAGTCCCTTGCAGTCAAAGCCGTTTTCAACAGCACACGTAAGCACTCGCTTTACCGCAAGAAATCTGTATGCCGAGCTTGTGACTATACCGCCCTTGCCGAGTGCTGACGAGCCCGCCTCAAACTGCGGCTTTATAAGGCTCACGAAAATCCCGTTGCCTGTAAGCACCGACGCGATGGGTGGGATTATATAGGTCTGCGAGATAAAGGAAACGTCAGCTACCGCCACGTCGCAAAGACCGCCTGTGATATCAGGTGTCAGCTCCCTTGCGTTGAATTTTTCAATCGAACAAACGCGAACGTTTTCAAGAAGCGAGGGATGGAGCTGTCCGACTCCTGCGTCTATCGCGTACACCTTTTTTGCTCCCCTTTTGAGAAGGCAGTCGGTAAATCCGCCCGTTGACGCACCCACGTCAACAGCTACAAGTCCGTTTACGTTTATTTGAAAAGCGTCAAGTGCCGCTTCAAGCTTCATTCCGCCTCGGCTGACGTACTTAAACAGCTCTTCTATCTCGACCTCGTGAGACACGGTGTGGTCAATTTCCTGCGATGCCTTTTTGACGGTAAGACCGTCAACCTTCACCGCCCCCGCGTCTATGAGGTCCTGAGCGAATTTGCGGCTTTTCGTGTAGCCTGCCGCCGCAAGATATTTGTCAATTCTCATATTACCAAACCATAAAGATAGCGAGTATCAAAGCACACACTATTCCGAAAATAGCACCCACAAAGACCTGAAAGGGCGTGTGTCCGACAAGCTCCTTAAGAGTCGTATTGAACGCCTCGTTCTGACCTAAAAACAGCTCCTTCATCATCTGATTGAGTATCCGTGCCTGCTTTCCCGTCTCATAACGGACACCCGAGGCGTCTATCATTACGATTATTGCAAGCACGATGGCAATTGCCGTAAAGGACGAGCCCCAGCCGTTAAGCACGATGCTTGCCACCGCAAGTCCGCAGACCACCGCCGCGTGAGAGCTTGGCATTCCGCCCGTTGAAAAAAGAAGCGTTGCAAGATTGAATTTTCTATCCTTGAACATTCCCGTAAACACCTTGACCACCTGTGCACCAAACCAAGATACGAGTGCACTCATAAGAAGGTAGTTCGAGAAAAAGCTCTTTACTTGTTCTAACATTTAACTGCTCCTCTGTTTAGTGGTCTCTGTTAAGCAAATATTCGGCAAGAAGCGTCAGTGCCTCTGCTCCCTCGAAGGCAGATATTGCAGATATTGCCTCGTCGGTGAGCTTCTTCGCCTCGCATCTCGCCTCGTCTATACTGTAGTAGGAGATAAAGGTGACCTTTCCCTGCTCCTTGTCGGAGCCTATGGGCTTGCCGAGCTTTGCCTCGTCTCCGCAGACGTCAAGAATATCGTCTATTATCTGGAAGGCAAGACCTATATTTTCGGCATATTTTACCGCCGCCTGCGTTCTCTCGTCGGACCATTCGAGCCCTGCCGCAATACAGCCGAGAAGTGCCGAGCATCTTATAAGTGCCCCCGTCTTCTTTGCGTGAAGCTTCTTGAGCTTTTCAATGGGCGAATCCTCGCGAACTGCATTGTTGATATCCATTATCTGTCCGCCAATCATACCGAAGTCGCCCGCAGAAGCGGCAAGTGCCGCCACAGCACTTCTAACTCCGTCGCTCGAGACCTCAGCTATAGCCGCCGTCTCAAAGGCTCTCATAAGAAGGGCGTCACCTGCAAGAAGAGCATTTGCATAGCCGAAAACAACGTGATTAGTAGGTCTTCCGCGTCTTAGGTCATCATCGTCCATACAAGGCAGGTCGTCGTGTATAAGCGACGAGGTGTGTATCATCTCAATTGCCGCCGCAAAAGGAAGGGCTGACTCAACTCGTCCGCCAAACAAACGGCAAAATTCTATAACAAGAAAAGGTCTTATTCTCTTTCCGCCCGCAAAAAGCGAGTATTTTTCAGCGTCAAGGATAAGTGAAATGTCCTCGTCGCTATCTGCGTAGCACTCCTCGAGCATTCCCTCGACAAGTCTTGCGTCCTCAAGAAGAAGCTTTTTTACGTCAAGCATTTTTTACTCTCCCTCTGCCTCAAAGGGCTTTTCTTCCATCACGCCGTTCTCATCAGGATACAGGCAAGTTATCTTCTGTTCTGCCTCTTCAAGCTTTTTACGGCAAACACGAACGAGGCTTACTCCCTCTTCGTAAAGAGCAAGAGACTCGTCAAGTGTGAGCGAGGAGTCCTCAAGTCTTAGACTTATCTCGTCTATCCTCTTCATTGCCGCCTCAAATTCCATTTCTGTTTTTTTCTTTTCTGCCATTTTATCTATCCTTTCTCACCGATACAACCCTTGCATCGGCAGAGCCATCCTTCATAATTATTTTTAACGCGTCCCCGACCGAAATATTTTCGATTGAGCTTACGGTTTTTCCCTCACTGTCCTCAACGAAGCCAAAGCCACGCGTAAGCACCGCGAGGGGCGAGAGTGCTTCAAGCCTTGCCGTTCCCTTTGCGAGAAGCAGACGGGCATCCGCCGTTTTTGTGTTTATAAGATTTTTAAGTTTTTCACTCTTCGAGTCAAGTAGAGCAAGTGAACGAAGAAGCCTGTTTTTCGGAGAATTAAGCTCGAGTGCATTCGAACGGTCGTCAAGATAAAATCTCTTTGAGTCAAGCATTCTTCTGGCAAGAATTTTCATTCTCTCTTCCCTTGCCGTCACCGACGCACGCAGTTCCTCACCGTCGGGCGTTGCAAGCTCTGCCGCCATCGAGGGCGTTGCCGCACTTTTGTCGGCGGCAAGGTCGGTAAGTGTAAAATCAGTCTGGTGTCCTACTGCCGAAATTACGGGAACGGTGCTTTTTGCCACCGCACGCACAACCTCCTCGCAGTTAAATGCCCACAAATCCTCAAGTGAGCCACCGCCACGACCGACAATAAGCACGTCAACGTTTTTTTCGATATTAAAGTAATCTATCGCGGCACATATCTCGGGCACGGCATATTCTCCCTGCACGTGAACGGGAAAAAGCACTATCTCACTCATAGGAAATCTTCTGCCCGACACCCTTATTATGTCGCGTATAACAGCTCCCGTTGGCGAGGTGACCACACCTATACGCTTAGGATATGCGGGAATAGCCTTCTTTTTCGACTCATCGAAAAGCCCCTCTGAGAGAAGCTTCTTTTTCAGCTTTTCAAGTGCCATATAAAGAGCACCTATTCCGTCGGGCTTCATATACGAGACGTAAAGCTGATACTGTCCGCCCCTCTCGTAAACGCTCACTCTGCCCGAGGCTATTACTCGCATTCCGTTCTCGGGACGGAAATTCATACGCATAACGTCCGAGCGGAACATTACCGCGTTTACAGTTGCGTTCTCATCCTTAAGAGTAAGATAAAGATGTCCCGAGGAATGATATTTGATATTTGAAATCTCGCCCGAGACAGAAATGCCCGACAGCACGTCGTCGCTCTCAAAAAGAGCTTTTATATATCCGTTTAGCTCGGATACCGTAACAAACCCCGTATCCATTCTTACCCCCTTGTTTTATTTTTTCAAAATTCTGTCGCGGCAAAGAAGGGCTATTCCCGCCGCATTGTCTGCCGAAAACTCGGGCTCGGCAAACGAGGCGTCAAAGCGGGACGAAAGCTTTTCTCTCATAAGGCGGTTTGACATCACTCCGCCCGAGAATAATATCGGCATTTTTCCGTACTTTTTTTCTGCCATCTCTGCCATTTTTATAAGAGTATCGCAAACGGTGGCAAAGACGTATGCCGCCACCTCGCACTTCTCGCTGCCCTCGTCGAGCTTTTTCTTTGCAACGTTTTCTGCCCCCGAGAGATTGCAACGGATAATTCCGTCACTCTCGCGGACAACGGTCTTCGTCCTTTGAGCGTCAAAAGAGCCGCACACGGCAAGAGCTTCAAGCTCCCTTCCGCAAGGAAATTGAAGTCCCATCATAACGCCCACTCTGTCAATTAGCTGTCCTGCGTTTATATCTGCAGTCTCACCCACAAGTGTAAGCTCGAAGCCCTCACCCGAGGGGTGTACTAGGAGCATCTCGGTAGTGCCGCCCGACACGTGAAAGGCGAGAAAATCGCCGCCTATCAGTCTTTCTCTCTCTCCCGACGAATAAAGTGCGGCACGCACGTGCCCGTCCTGGTGGGAAAATTCCTCAACCGAAAGTCCCTTTGCCGCCGCAAAGGCGTGAGCCGCCGCCACTCCCGAAAGGAAGCAGGGCATATATGAGCCTGTGACACCTCGCGGTCTTGTCGATACTCCAACACCTATGGGCTCAAAAGCCTGAAGTGCCTCGCTGAGTCTATCGCAAAGCCCCTGCAAATTCTTGACGTGTGAAAATACCGCGTCCGACTGCCTTATTCCCCTCTCTCCCGAGGCTACGGGGAGCGGTGCTTTAAGGTTAGCCACGATTTTTCCGTCAAGGTCGCAAACTGCCAAAGACGTCGTATAATTGCTCGTGTCAAAACCGACAAAGCATTTCTTTTTCATTTTTTGACCTCTATCACAGCTCAATTGTTATCAAGCGAGTTCTTTACTGAATTCAGTACGCCGTTGACAAAGGGGCGAGCCTTCTCGTCATCGTACTTTTTGATTAGCTCGACTGCCTCGTTGATGCTGACCGCACTCGGTATATCCGCCTCGAACATAAGCTCGTAAACGCCTATGCGAAGCACCGCACGGGAGATGCGTCCAAGTCTGTCGCTTCTCCAACCGTGTGCGTGCTCGGTGATCGTGGCATCTATCTCTTCCTTTTTTTCATTTATCGCAAAGAATGCTCTGCGGATATATTCATCGTCTGCAACCTCTCTGTTTTCCGTCGAGGTGGCAAATACAGCAGCCGCTTCCTCGTCACGTCTGAACTCGCTTTCAAACAAAAGGTTCATAAGTTCTTCTCTTGCTTCTCTTCTTGTCATTTTTAAATATCCAATCGCAATATGCGATTCCTTTCTTCTAATATGGGTAAAACTCCCCATAATATTTCATTATATATTATAATATTCTTTTATATAAAAGTCAACCGAAAAATGAATATTTAACGCAAATATTCACAAAAATATTCATCAAAAAAAGAAATAAGCCTAATTCCAAAAAAAGACTTGAAAAAAAGGCGTATATATGATAAATTATTTGTAAAGACTACAAACTACCGAAAGGAATCTCTTACTTATGGATCTTAAAAGCTACGTAAAGAAAACTTTAGCGGGAGCTTGTATATATTTTTCGATAATAACGCTCCTTTACGGTCTTCTGGTCGCCCTCATTTACACCGAGGCTGAGGAAATTTTGCTCGAGGGCTCGAGAATCTACTTCTTTTTCCTTTTCTCGCTTATGTTCTCTGCGGCAAATTCTGTCCTCAAAATAGAGTCTGTATCCTCTTTTTTGCGACGCATATTGCACTATTTCATAACCGTTCTTGCCTTCTTGTTTTGCGTTCTGCTCCCCGCCACAAATGATAAAACGGGAGCGAGCTTTATAATCGTCGGACTTGCGGCACTCACGCTTATCTACGTGCTTATCTTCGTGGCATTCTCATTGATAAGATCGTCTGTTTCCCGCAAGCAAAACCAAAAGGAAGAATACAAAAAGCACTTTTCAAAATAACTTCACCGAGGTCCTACATATAAACGAAAGGATCTCAAAAATATGAAAATAAAACTGTTGAATATAACTCTGGCACTGTTGCTTTGTCTCTCGCTCGTCTCCTGCAAAGGAAATGACGGCAAGGACGAAAACGAGTCAACTAAGCCAACCACCACGCCGTCCCCCGACACTGAGGTCGCAAGCTACGGCGGCACACTCCTTCCCGAAAGTGAGGACAGAGGTATGAGTTATATCGACAGTTTTATTTTTATCGGTGAGTCGACCACGTATCATATGAAGAGCCGAGGTGTTCTTTCGGGTGGGAGCGATACAAAGCAGATATGGTCGCCAAAAGAAGGCACTATGACGCTCGACCTCTCTGCTGACAAGATAAAAATAGTCTATCCCGACACGGGCGAGGAGCTGACTTTTGCCGAGGCGGCGGCAAGAAAACGCCCGAGGTACGTCATTATGACCTTCGGACTCAACGGTGCTGTGCAAAATATAAAGCGGGGTGAGGAATATTTTAAGATCTGCTATAAAAAGCTTATAAATTCGATAAAAAATGCCTCTCCCGAAACGAAGATAATCCTCGAATCTGCCTTCCCGGTAGCCGAAAATATGGATATGTCGGCGTACAGCGTGTCGCAAAAAACGCTTAACGAATATATCGACACAATAAATACTTGGACCTATTCTCTTGCCGAGTGCGAGGGACTAAGATACCTTGATACCGCTGAAATACTCAAGGACGAAAAAGGAAATCTCCGCCAAGAATATCAGTCGGGAGACGGCTATCATCTTACTAAGGAAGCCTACGAAAAAATTTTATTTTATATCCGCACACACGGATATTCGTGAGGTGAATTATGAAAAAAATTTCAATTTCTTCCCTGCTCTCTCTCGCTCTCGCGACTTTCCTTGTCTTTCTTCCGTCCTGCAAAAAGGCGGAAAAATACCGCGACGGTATTTCGTGCAAAGAACTTTCGATAGAGATACGAGACGAGGTGGATAACTTTGGCGAGGCTATGCCCTACAGTGAAGAGGATATACGCCTTATATTCGGCAGTTCTTCCCTTTTTGACGATTTTTCGGTCATATATTCAAGTGAGCCGAACGATATAAATGAAGTCGGTATATTTCACTGCCCCGACGAGAGTGCGGCAAAAAAATTTCTTGCGGTTGCTAAGGAATACGTAAGAGAAGAAGAGGAAAACAAAAAGGCGTTCGTGGCGAGCTACGCACCTCTTGAAGTCCCCAAGCTCGAGTCAGCCGAGGCACGAAGGTACGGCAATTACGTCATCTACACCATACTCGGTGAGGACGCAAAAGAGGAAGCCTTTGACAAGGCGAAAGAAATTCTCGAAAAATAAATTTTTGAATTTGAGACAAAGTGGGACTTTGTGAGACTGTTTGAGACTTTTTGGGATGTTATAATCAAATCACAACAAAAAACACCCAAAAAGGAGGCAATTCTTATGAAAACAAGAAGAAATAGCTTTGTGCTTTACGGAGATTTAGAGCCTACACTCTTGCAATTAACACAAAACGAGGCAGGTGCCCTCATTTTTATGGTATTTTCTTACGTAAACAGAGGCGTAATTGACAGCTATCTAAAAAGAACACCCAAGGTTGACCTTGTTTTTTCGATGATTCGTACGCATCTTGACCGTGACCGCGAGAAATACGAGAGGATTTGCGAGAGAAACGCAAAAAACGGCAAGCTCGGCGGACGCCCAAAGTCAAATTCAGAAACCCAAAATAACCGTTCGGTTTTTAAAAAACCCGATAATGATATTGATATTGATAATGAT
>JAFVSI010000042.1 GCA_017503865.1 Clostridia bacterium
TAAATATCTATAGCCGTTTTGATAGCATAAATTTTATTACTTGCAAAGGGGGCGGGTTTCTCGCTTCGCTCGGATAAATAAACTGGGCAAAGCTAAAGCTTTCCTGAACCACCAGCACTGCTGGTGGTTTTCGTTTCACAAGAAGAACGCCACCGTACCCGATGGTACGGTGGCGTTTATATTTTGTTTTAGAGATTACCAATCCCAAACGTCAGCATCAAGAGTTTTGTTCAAGATACTTCCACTGTTCTTGGTATAAGCAGTAGTTCCGTTATTATAAGTCAAACCGCTGTGGTAGAACTTATAGTTTCCAGCCGTAGTAACTATACCAAATTCTCTGGTTGTGTTAAGCGTACAGCTCTCAACATAGAGATAAGCAGTGTACTTAACACCGTCAATAGCATTGTTTCCGTTTACGTAGAAAGCAACGGCATCCAAAGCAGTACCCTTAATAATATCAAGGTCGTAGCACTTTACCTTGGTCTTACGAATAGACTGAACGGCTGCGTTATCCTTATTATTTGTGGTCTTTTCTCTTACATCGAGAGTCATATTGGAAATAGTGACCTCAATGTAGTCAGCTTTTGTTCCGTTGCAGTTAAAGAGGTGTCTGTTAGAGCTGCTCGAGCTTGTCTTAACGATCTTTATATCCTCAACATCACCAAGACCAATGATATCCATACTGGAATATACGTTGACCGTTGTAGCCTCATTGTAGGTTCCGGGAAGAATATATACGGTGCTGTGCTCATTGTTTTTTAAATCAGAGATAACTTTGTAGAGCTTACCGTTTGCGTTGGTAACCGTGTAGTTGCCGTTTTCAGCAGTATAATCACTGTCCGTAGATTGTACAACTGCCGTAGCAGCACGTTCACTTACAACGTAATATGTATTTCCATTTTTCTCATAGTTGATAGCAATATATTCGGAGTCAACATCTGCAAGCGTATGATCAAGTGTAGCGGGGTTTACGTTCTCAAATGTACCTTTGACGATCTTGTACTCGTCCTCGGCTTTTTCTTCAACCATTACGTCCTCTGCAAAAGAAACGTATTCAACAGCAAAGGGGCTGAAAGACGTAGTTTTAAAGGTTATAACTCCCGTAAACACATTATAATCGTAATTTGTAATCTCTTCTTCCTTATGCATAACCTTAGTTATATTAGACATAGGGAGAATCTTTAGGGTAACTGAATATTCCGTAGCACCGTCTTCAACGGGAGTGCCATCCTTGTAAAGAGAAATGTTTGTATTAACGACTGTTGCTCCATCAACAGTTTCAAGCTTATACTCAGTAACCTCGGATCTGTAATTTCCTGCAGAAGCATCTGCAGGAACGCTCACAATAACGTTAACACCCGTTTCTTCGTCAATGTTTTCAAGAATAATCGGAGCAATAGCATTCTCGGAAAGAGTTCCTACTGCTATTACGGGAAACTGAGCATTTGCATCGTAATCTTTGCCAAAGCTATCAAATTCAGCTTCCATTTGAGTTGCCAAAAGGGTAACACCAATGTCAACTTTCACAGAGCTCTCAGTTTTTTCGTTGTTCATATTAAAGACGTTGTCACGGCTAGAAGGCATCCAATAAATAACCACTCCGTAAATGTCTTTCTCATTTTTTTCAAGCTCTCCGGTCTCTGTGAACGATGAGAGACTAGTCCAATTTTCAACGGGAATATCAGCTACGCTCTCTCGTGTATAATCGAAATCTGCGTCCTTAATAACAGATACCATAAGAAGCTCCGCAAAGGAAACGTTGTCTATAACTGTTGCATTTGTTGCATTGAGAGCAAACTCATATTTAAGAGCCAAGTCACCCTCGTTTCGAACCGTGAATTTTTCCCAGACCATTACACCGGGCTCCCACTTTTCTACCTCGGTGAAGAGAGTCTCTGTATCGGTAACCTTTTTTTCGTTTACTTTGTTGTTGGTATGGTAAAGCTCAACGTCAAGATTGCCCGCAACGATAGTGTTTATGCTTGAAGCCACACTGTCTGTGAACCAAGCGTAAGTTGTTCCAAGAAGCATTGTAAAGCATAGGAACATTGAAACAAAGCTCATAAACAGAGCTCTTTTTGTTGTTTTTTTATTCATCATAAGTTTTTCTGAAAGAGGTCGAAGGTATATCCATACCTAAAAAGCGAAATTGTGATTGGTGACCAAAATCATTTTTGGTCACCACCCAACCCCGAAGGGCTGAGTGGCTTTATTGTTTGATTTTTAATCAGTTAAATGTGTAAGTTGTAGTAGCGATTGTTATATACTTACCTGTCTCACAGTTTGCGCTGCTGTGTCCGTTGTGATCAGCAGGGCACTCTCCCTGAGGATAAGTCTCGTAAAGACGAAGCTCAACCTTAAGAGTTACACCCTTCAAGCATCCGTCATCATACGCACCGCAAAGGAATCCGTTTTCGGTGTTTCCTTCAGCATAAGAATACTCACAAATCTCTTCATAGTTTACGTAAACCGCATCACCGAGAAGTCTAAGTTCATCACCTGCTTTAATTTCACCGTTTACAGGAATAGCAAGCCAATTACCCTTATTCAAAAGATCACACCAAGCAGAATAGTAACCTGCAAGACCTGCTGATGAGCCGTTTTCTATGTTAACGTCCTTGTCAACAGAAACTACAAAGTCAGCGTGCCACTTGCCAAATCCGCTTGCTTCAGCTTCTGCTTTGGTCTTAACAGCAGGAAGGAACTGGTAACCGCAATCAAGAGTTAAGTCATAGCCTGTTCCACCTATTGAATCACTTGCACCAACAGTAAGATCTTCAAGCTTGTTAACAATAGCAGCGGGGCCCGAAACAAAGTCGAAGTTGAAGGGGCTGAAGTCAACTATAGCAACGTATACTATACCTGCGTTAAAGTCATAGTAGTAAGAATCCTTAACAAGCTCATTCTTTGTGTATACCTGAGTCATGTCCTCACCGTCGTGGTCGATTGTAAGGCTTGCAAAACCGGTACCGATCTCTAAAGGAACGATGAAGAGATCATTTTCGTTCGTACTCATAACCTTATCGCCATTAGAGTCAACAACTTCTATTTCAAAGGTGAAGGAGTTAGGAGTAACAGAGCTCTCGATAAGCTTAACTTTAGTTGTAAGCTCTTCGTCAGCAGGAACCTGCTTGGTATCATCATCCTCGTAATAGAGGTTTTGACGTGCAGGAGCCTCGAATCCGTCTTCGGTTTCGGTACGCTGAGTCTGGTCCACGTTAGGTGTGAACTTGATAGTATTGCTTATAGTTGCGGGGAATACAGGAAGTACTGCATCTGCATCTGCATCGTAATTAGCGTCAAAGCTATCCTTCTCAGCTTCCATCTGAGTTGCAAAGAGGTTTACTCCAACGTCAACAGAAGCTTCCTTGCCCTTGTTAGCGTTGTTCATATTGAAGAGGTTATCCTGGTCAGAGGGCTGCCAGTAAATAACGATACCGTAGGTCTTTGCAGGATCGCCAGCCTTAAGCTCGCCATTCTTAGCAAAGGTGCTGAGGCTTTCCCAAGTGGTAAGAGCAGCAATGTTTGCACGGTTGTATACGAAAGTATCATCCTCAATTACAGCTACCTTAAGAAGGTCAGCGAAGGAAACGTTGTTTACAACTGTTGCATTAGTTGCGTTAAGAGAGAAGACGTACTTAAGAGCTAGGGTGCCCACGTTCTTAACTGTGAACTTTTCCCAAACTATTACACCGGGCTCCCACTTCTCTACTTCAGTAAAGAGCTTGGTGTCGCCTGTAACCGTTTCATCGGTTTTTTCATCGTTTGTGTGAAGAAGCTCAACATCAAGGTTTCCTGCAACGATGTGGTTGACATCGGAAGCTACGCTGTCTGTGAACCAAGCGTACGTTGTTCCAAGAAGCATTGTGAAACAAAGGAACATCGACACAAAGCTAAGGAACAAAGCTCGCTTTGTCGTTGATTTTTTCATTTCTTTTTTCTCCTTAAAAAATGTTTTTTATTAAATTAAATAATTTAATAAAAGGTTTAAGTATTGGCGTTATGAATTGAGGAAACAAGGGCAACGCCCTTCCCCGTTTCCTTTAAGTGTAACAATGGGGTATTTATGAATCAAGTTCGTCGTCAGTGACAGGCTCACTCGTCACCTCTTCCGTTTTTGTTTCGGAAGATTCGGGTGGCTGTGTCTCGTCGCTATCCGACGGCTCTGTTGTATCCTCACTGCCCGACGGCTCTGTCTCATCGCTCGCAGGTGCGTCGGTTTCTACGGTAGTTTCCGTTTCTACAACCGCCTCGGGTATCTGAGGATTCTGATTTGTTTCGGCGGGCTGAGTAGTTGTTTCTTCAGCCTTTGTTGTTGATTCTTCGGTAGTCTCTATAAGCTCGACCGACATATCGGTACGTATCTTATAAAGCTTATTTTCGCCACTTTCAAAGGTACGTTGGTCTTCCCTTACACTTGCAGTTCCCCATCCCTGCACTATAGTAAGGTCTGTATCAGCCTCAGCGGTAAGCTTGAAGGTAAACACGTTACCCGCAAACACGCGTATTTGTTCTGTAAAGTACTCATTGTTTCCAATTTTCAATCTACAGTAACACGTTGTTGCACTGCCGCTTGGCTTTAGATTGACCAGGTAGGTGGCACCAGCTTCGAGAGTACACTCATAGGTATTACTTTGAGAAGTAGCCGAGGCGGAACCATCATCATTGGAGACGGTTTCGATGGTTGACGGTAGCTTGGTAACTGTAATTTCTATACTACAGTCTGTCGCCACAATGCTTGACGTATTGGAGCTCACAGAGCCCACAAACCACGCCCACGTTGACATACTAAGTGCCGCTATACCAAGCAACGCACTCAGTACAGTAAAAATAAAGCTACGTAAAAAGATCTTTTCCGGTGATACGGGCTTATTCTCTTTTTCGCATTTCTTAGCACTGTTCATACGACCATCTCCTTTCAAAAGATTTTTACGCATTTTGTTTTCTATAATTAAGGGGAATAAACATATCTATTCCCCTTGGGAACGTCCAAGCCTATTTGGCTTGAGGAATTTTAAGTTAAATTACTTAATTGTAATAGTTGCGTAGTTGTTAAGAATGTCAGCAGTCATTCCGCCACCGAGCACAACCTTGCCTTCAACAAACCAAGTTCTTGTAGTATCAATCTCAGCGCTCATAGCAAGCTCAGCACCGTCAACAACGAGTGTCATAGGCTTCTCTACTCCACCTACTACACTTGTTGCGTCAGGACCGTAGAAACGAACGGGAGAGAGAGCAGAAGTAATCTTTCCACCTCTCAACTCTACGTTAAGAACATCGTAAGCAGCATTGCTCTGCTGAACGAATACTCCGTCCCAAGCAGCTTCTATCTCGCCACCATACATAATAAAGTGAGCAGATACGTCTTCGTGTTTATCAGAGCTGGAGGATGCAACACGAAGAGCACCGTCAGAGGATACGAGCTTACCACCTTTCATAGTGAATACAGTAGGTGTTGTATAAGCTGTTCCCCAAGCGTTAGGTCTTACGTCAACGGCATAGCCGATAGACCAAGAGTCGCCTGTAAGCTCGATTGTACCAGACTCGAGAACGAGCTCACCTTCAAGATCGATTGCCCAACCGGTATTGCTTGTGCCCTGAGCGTAAGTGATCTTACCGGACTCATCTTCACTACTGTCAACAATAGTGAGCTTTGCGCCGTTGTTAACCATAATGAGATGTCCCTGACCAGCATTGCAGGTGCCGCTGAGCGTATAACCGTTGAGGTCAAGAGTTACGTCCTTAGTAACGGTGATGGTTGATGTTGCTACGATATCATCACAAAGAACTACATTTGCAACTTCCTTAACAGCGGTAGCAAGAGCTACGTCTGAGTAAACATAGTATACATTATTGAGGATATCGTAATCAGCATCGTTCAAGTATCTGATAATAGTCTTGCCCTCTGCCATCTTGATGTTGTCCTTATTGAAGGTAACATTCTCTACATCACCCTTGTATCCGCCGCCGAAAGCAATGTCTCCGCCAAACTCACCGCCATTGATAGCGATTGTAGCGTTTGCAAAGCTGTTACCGTAAGAATACGAATAGAGTGCAAGCGCACTGGGAGTAAACTTACCACCGTTGATGGTAACGTCTACTTTAGGAGCAACAGCACTATCGCTACCTGCAAGATGAACCCAAATGCCACGGCGTCCGATAAGCTCACCACCGTTTACAACTACGTTGATCCCGTTGGTTGCGGAAGTTGCAAAGGTTCTAATTGCTATATCATCTCCACGCTGTGCAATAACACCGCTTTCAACTGTAAGTGAAGAACCTGCGTAGTTATCAATAACGTAAGAGGCTCCGCCTCTTTCAGTCCAGTTCTCAAGTGTTGGACCGTTAACAACGATAATTCCTTCGTTTCTGAATGTGTTGTTAGCATATCCGGGATATTTGTTGGTTGATCCCTCTCCCCAGTTTGTGTCGGGGGTAGTTGCACGGAAGGAAACTGTTCCGTTACCTGTAAGGGTAAGTGTCGCACTGTTCTTAACTAAGAAGAAGTAAGAAGTTTTGCTTGCAGTGGAAACATCGCTTAAGGTTTTTCCGTTAGTATTAAGAGTAACCTTCTTACCAGCTATTGTGAACGACTTATCAGTATAACTTACGTCCTTATTAAGAACGACTGTTCCTTCACTTTCGATAGCAGCAAACGCTTCGTCAAGAGATGTGAAGAATTCATCTCCAACCTTTGCTACGTAAACGAGAGAAAGGTCTACATCCTCTTCGTCAATAGTTCCCTCAGCGATTGCATCCTCAACAGCTTCTGCAACTGCCTCGGAGTTTATTGTGGGCACTACTACTGTAGACTCTGCCTTGTTCTGCTCTGCAACGATAACCTTAATATCGTTGATTGCAGTGTCAGCCTCAAGATCATAAGCAAGAGCAGAACCGCTTACGTCATACTTACTGAAGTGAGTTGTTGTGAATACGAGCTTACCGGTTTCAGCATCGTAGTCAACAAGGGTAATTGTGGGCTGGTTACCGTCGCCGTTATACGCCACATTAACGTTTGCAAGTCCCTTAGCTATGTAAGTAGTAACTGTGTAAACGCCACTTGTAAGAGCATTATCAAAGTTGGTTATAACGTTTCCGTTCTCGTCGTAAGCTGTAAGCTCAACGTCAATAGATCCTACAACGTCTCCGTCAGCAGATACGTTAAAGAGCGAGCTTGTAGGTGTTACAGCTGCCTCAAGTGCCTTAACATTATCACCGAATGCGTTTGCAGGTGCCTCGATAGTTGTTACAGCATTAGTTGTAGAGGGAGCTACAGGAGCATTCAAAACTGTAGGCTCATTAGCCTTAACGGTTGTAGTAACCGCAATCTTGTCAGCAGCTTCCTTATCGTAATCAGGGCCAAAGCTATCCTTCTCTGCCTCAAGCTGAGTTGCAAAGAGGTTTACACCCACGTCAACGGAAACTTCTTTTCCTGCTTCCTTCTCTGCCTTTGTCAAGTTGAAGAGGTTATCCTTGTCGGAGGGCTCCCAGTAAATAACGATACCGAAGGTATCCTCGTCAGCAGCCTGGTTTTCAACCTTGCCGTCAAGTGTTCCGTCGAGTGTGAAGGTCTTAAGAGTATCCCAATCAGCCTCGGGAATATTGCTCAAAAAGGCGTCACGGTCAGCAGTGTAATCGAAATTCTCGTTATCAATTACGGCTACCTTAAGAACGTCAGCAAAGGAAACACCATCAACAACTGTTGCATTGTTTGCGTTAAGTGTGAAAAGGTACTTGAGAGCGAGGTCGCCCACGTTCTGAACTGTAAACTTTTCCCAAACCATTACGCCGGGCTCCCACTTCTCTACCTCTGTAAAGAGTTCGGTGCCACCGTCAACGGTAGTGTTTGCTACCTTCTTATTTGTGTGAAGAAGCTCAATGTCGAGGTTGCCTGAAACGATGTGGTTAACGTCGGACGCAACACTGTCAGTGAACCAAGCGTAAGTTGTTCCGAGAAGCATTGTAAAGCAAAGGAACATTGATACGAAGCTCAAAAAGAGAGCTCTCTTAGTTGTTTTTTTGTTCATTTTTTTCTCCTTTTTGGTCGAAGGCATTTTTTATGCCTTAATAAGTGGAATTTGCTATTTTTATGATCAAACCAAAGCCGTCATTTGATCTGAAATTGGTTTAACTGTTGTTTTTTAAGGGTATGAACTCAAAATCAGGGGTTTGTTCCCTGCTGTTGCTTTTCGAGAAGCTCGTTAGCTCCGTCATAGGGAGTAGCGGCCTCTTCAAAAGCACGACCTGTGTCGTATGCTGTGCCGGCAGAATCCTTCTCAAAGTTGTACTGTGCAGCAAATACGCTTATAGCAAGTCCTTCGAGAGAGCATTCCTGATACTCGTTACCTGCGTCGTAATCCATATGGATCTCAGCATAGAAGGTCATCTCAGAGGGAAGAGTCTTGCTGGAGTCAGCAGGATCTGCTGTGTTTACGGGATAGAGTACGATCTCACCCTGCTCTACAGGTGCAACCATTCCTGCGGAAAATGCGGGATTGTAGTAAGACTTGTTTGCATCAGTAGACTTGTAGTCGTACTTGTAGTACCACTCACCTGTCGCTTTGTCATAAATTGTGAATGACATAACGTCCTTAAGGTTACCTGTGGTATTTATGTCGTTTGCACCCTTTGTTGCGTTAGCGAAAACGTCGTCTATTCTGAACTTAAGAGCATAGTTACCCTCGTTTGCAATGGTGAAGTCCTCAGAACGTACTGTCATGTTGGGCTCCCACAAAATGGGGCTTTCGAACTCCTTAAGTGTGCCGTTATCGTCATAAACGAACGCGAGTACTTCATCAACAAGAGTCTTATCATTAGCATCAAGGATGTTAATGTCAAACTTACCTGTTGTGATCGTGTTTCTCTTAGTAGAAACGTTGTCGGTAAACCAAGCAAACGTTGTACCAAGAAGCATAGCAAAGCAAAGACAAACGATAACCGCACTTATGCCAATTGCTCTGCCGGTGTTTTTGACCTTAAACATTTTTCTTTTCTCCTTTCGAAAAAATTTTTTAATGTTAACTATTTATGATACAAACAGTTTAAAAAGACGGCATCTTATTCTGTCCATATTCAACTAAGTTAATTATCCCCGCCGTTTTCCTCGCTTGCGGGATTGGTATTAGCACCTGACTGACTTTCAAGCTGTGCCTTGAGGGCTAAGAGCTCTGCCATCATCTTCTGGCTTTCCTCTCTCTCCTGCTGGAGCTTTGCTCTCTCTGCCTCTATCTCTGCGGTCTGCTCCTTCTTATACTGACGGAAGAGTCTTACCGTGCTTATAACCTGCGAGATTATAAGTATAAGGAAGGGGGTGAGTATGCAAAGTATATAACCGGGAGTTGTTTTTAAGAATGTAAAGAAGGTTCCAACGAAAGGTAACTTGCCAACGTATTTACCTATAATGATTGTTGCAAGTACTTCATCATCGGTGTTGGTCGTTGTACCGTAGGTAACGAAGCCTATGCTACCGTCATCAGCTATTCTGACCTCTCTTATCTTATGCGTTACGGTCTCGCCGTAGCTATAAGAGTTCTGAGAAACGAAGGTGATAACGTCGCCCTCTTTCAGTGAGTACGCGTCTACCTCTTTTACAATTACAATATCACCTGCACTAAAATCGGTTGCCGACATTGAGTCTGACTGTGCAATAAAGAATTTGTATCCAAAGATATCTCTGTTTGTACGGTCAAACATATTTACCGATACTATCGTAAATACCATCATTGAGACGGCAACGATGACAACCAGCACAACAAAAACGGACCAAAGTACGTTTAAAATTTTTTTCATATATTTTAAAATTCCATTCTTTTAAGTTATTTTAAGTGGTACTTTCGCTGGGAGGAATCTGTGTAGTTTCTTATACACCTGTTGTCTCTTCAGGCACGGTCGTATCATCGGGAGCGGTGGTGGTATATCCGAAATCACCGCCGGGATTGTTTTCCGCCTGAACTGCATCTGCACAAAGGTCAAAGGTCATTCCGCACTCTTGATACTCATTATTTTTGCTTTCGTCAAGATGGAACGAAATTACAAGGTCTCGAGTCTCTCCACCCGGAATCGGTGTTTTAACGGCATCGACGTTAAAGCGACGAAGCTCGCTCGCAACTCCCGTATAAAGCACCTCGACGTTATCGGGATCGGTTACGTCGGTTATCTCTATCTCGATAATGTCTGCAAGATCGCCCTCGAGTGCATTGAAATAAAGCTTGTATAAAATCGGTCTTTTGCTTTCATTCTTTACAAAAAAGCTCTTCTCTATTGTCATTCCGGGCTCAAAAAACAGGTTAGGATCGTCTATTACCGCCTCGCCACCGTTAAGATTGATCTTAACGAAGCCCGATTCAAACACGTTGTCTTCGACCGACACCATCGCATACACGAGGGCGAGAGTCGTTACACAAAGACAAACGCAAAGTATTATGAACACTGCAACTCCTGCAGTTATTTTTTTAATTATAGTCTTATCGTTATTCATCATCTTTTGTCTCCTTCCCTTCTTCTTGCACGTCTTTTTTCTTTTTTGAAGGAACAAACTTAATGTGACATACAATATCGACTGCAAGCAATGCAAGTGCAATGCAGGAAAGAACTACAAACAGCACTGCTTCCCACTTGGGAACAAGTAGCGAGAAGAAGATCACGGGCGTTGCCCACGAATTAAGCTTTACGCCGTTTTTCTTTTTTCTTATGACGTAAAGTATGTAATATAGCCACGAAAGCTCGCCTACGAGCAATATTATCGGGAAAATAATAATATGCTTGAGCGTCTCTTCCTCTTGCTTAGGCGTAACGAGGACTACCGTGTCAAATTCAAGCGATATATCCTCGGGCTTTACAGGTACACCGTCGAGCGTAAGGTCTACGGCAAGCTTATTTCCGCTCTCGTCAAGCGATACCTTTGCGACAAGCTCGTATTTCTTAGCACTGTAGAACACGTCCTTGTCTTTTCCTTCAAGGGGGTATATACTATACTTGAAGGTCTTGCCGATATCGCCTTCGGTATATTTTAATTTTAACTCACCCTTGCCGTCATCACCAATCGAAACGAGAGTTTTCTCACCCGTTTCCTTGTTCTCAACGACAAAGATAAATTCCTTTTCTTCGCCTTCGCCCTCACCGTCTACGCCGTCGGTCTCGTCCTCTCCATCGGGAGTTCTTGACTCTACGTTGTTTTTGATGGGAATAGTGATCTCAACGTCCTCTATCTCAACCTCTCCTGAGCTTGAGTCGGAATACTCGTTCTTAAACGCGAAGGCCAGCGAGTAGATATCCGTTTTTTCATCGTGCTTTACGTCAACTCCGTTGCCGACAAGACTGAGAACGGTGTAATTCGAGCTTGTTTCCGATTTCTTTATCGCAACCTGAATCATTTTTTCGCTGTCATCGTAGCTGACGCCTTCTATATTGCCGGAAGTCTCGGTAATTCGGAAATCGTACACAGTAGCGGCCTCGAACATAAATTCGGAGAATTCCTTTGAGAAATCTATCTTTTCATCTGCCGAGGTAACCGTTCTTTCGCCAAGCTTGGTATATTCCTCGTCTCCGACCTTGTATTCAAGTACGAAGGTGAAGCTATCGCCATCTTGCCACTCTCTGCCCTCGAGCAGCTTTTCACCGACGAGAGTTGAATCGATAAGGTTTATGGGCATAAACGTTTCCGATCCACCGCCTACTACAGGGGGCGGTGCCTGTGTCACCCACCACAAAAAATCTACCGTGAGGGATAGCTTAGCATAATCGTTGTTTATCGGAACTCCGTTTTCATCGTGTGTCGGCATCGTCACCGTAAGCTTGCAAGGAATTTCTCCAAACCTCGGTGGGTATCTCACCGAAACGGCGTCCTTAAGGAGACCGTCATACGCCGTCTCTCCGTCAAACTCGACCTTAAGCTCGAGAATATTTGAAAGTGGGGAGTCCACTTTGATAACGGTATCAAAGAAAAGCTCAAGGACGTTCATCCTTTTTATGTTTATCACGTAATCCTTGGAAACCGAATCACCGGGTATGAGCCCCGACACGGAAAACGTTTTGTCCTCTTCATAGTCCGTAAGCCACGAAAGCGTAATTATCTCGCTTGGATCAACAGGTCGGAGTACCGTCGCCGGAACGCTTGCGCTCAGCATTCCTCTATACTGCGTTGGATGAGAGGGGATCTCGTAAAACTTTTCGACCGAAACATTGCCTATAACGTTTCCCTTTGAAGTGGAATTGTCGGTGGTTTGCCCAAAAACAATAAAAAGAAGCAATACCGTTACAATTACCAAAAGCAAGGAAACTACAACTGTCGGTATAAAATATTTAGATCTTTCTTTTTTTGGCATATTCCTCTTCAAATCCTCACCCCTTTTTTGATTAAATAATAATGTTCAGTAACAAACACTACAGTAATCATAATTATACACGTACATAATCAATATGTCAATTGTCTAAACACACTTTCGCTATTATGAACAAATATAGGGATAAAAATATTCATAATTTTTACACTTTTAGCAAAGCATAACTGTTGTGTTGCAAAAACACAACAAAAAAGCAACTTGATATTACATCACACCGTTATTCACCATACATTTTAGTACTATTATAATTGCATTTTAGAATTTTGTCAATAGCTTTTTCATTGTTTATTCTGATTCGGAATTTTATATGTAACATATTATATATAATATATATTTAGATTGTATATAAATGTCCGTATTTATTAACTGTGCGAGGAGTTTATTTATGAAAACCCGAAAAAAATTGTACGGCAGTTCAAACTTGATAGGACGTAACGTTGAGAGATTGAGAAAGAGCAGAAAAATCAAGCAAAAAGATTTTATTGCTCAAATGCAAGTGTTGGGCTGCGACATCAATCCCACAAGCTATTCCAAGCTTGAAGGGCAACTGAGAAGTGCTACGGATAAAGAAATTTTTATTATCTCAAAAATTCTCGGTGTCTCTATGGAACAGCTTTTTGATGAATCCAGCAATTAAGCAAAAAAGAGCCGCGTGTCTTTGCAAAAACACGCGGTTCTTTTTTTATTCAAGCGTTTCACTCGAGTGCCCTTAGCTTCTCCAAAACCTTTATAAAATTCTCGGGAAGAGGGGCTTTAAATACCATTTTCTCACCCGTTCTCGGGTGCGTCAGACGAAGCTCCCTCGCAAATAGGAACTGTCCGCGAAAAAGGCTCTTGTTTTTTGCCTCAAACTCCGTTCCGTCACCGCCGTAGACTCCGTCACCGAGTAGCGGATGACCGATGCTCGACATATGAACTCTTATCTGGTGAGTTCTTCCCGTTTCAAGCTCACAGTCAAGTAGCGTAAATCGACCAAATCGCTCGCACACACGCCAGTGTGTGACCGCTTCTCTCGACTTCTTATCCGCCGAACGTATAACAGCCATTTTCTTTCGGTTTGTCGGGTGGCGTCCGATAGGAGCGTCCACCGTTCCGCTGTCCTCTTTGAAATTACCGAGAACGATAGCGGTATAAATCCTTGAAACTGCGTGAGTTTTTAGCTGTTCCGACAAAAATAGGTGTGCCTCGTCGTTTTTTGCCACGACAAGCAATCCGCCCGTGTCCTTATCTATTCGATGCACTATACCGGGGCGAACGACACCGCCTATACCCGAAAGCGAGTCCCCGCAATGATAAAGAAGGGCGTTTACAAGCGTACCCGTAGGATTACCCGCAGCGGGGTGAACTACCATTCCCTGCTCCTTTGAGACAACGATTATATCCCCGTCCTCGTAAATAACGTCAAGCGGAATATTCTCGGGAAGTGCCTCGGAAGGCTCGGGCATAGGAAGGGTGACCTCTACCGAATCTCCTGTTGCCATCTTGTAATTTTTAGCAGTCTTTTTTCCGTTTACAAGAGCATCCTCGTCCTCAACGAGCTTTGCCGCCGCAGAGCGACTCACAGAAAGCTTTTCCGCAAGAAAAACGTCTATCCTCTTGCCCGCTTCGTCCTTGGAAACGCTCAGAATATTCACTTGTCCGTCAATAAGCTCGTCACCTTGAACGAAAGCGTTTTTATCATTCATTTTCTTCGTTTTTCTCTTCCTTTATTTCTTGTTCGAGTCCTGCTTCAATAGTATTTTTCAACTTGTTTTCCTTTGCTTCTCTTATAATGTCGATTATAAAATAAAGTGCGACGATTCCCGCTCCTACGCAGACGCAGGCATCGGCTACGTTGAATATCCAGATCCAAAAATCAAAGGCACAAAAGTCAAGAAAATCGACAACGTAGCCAAGTGCGACTCTGTCTATCATATTTCCTATGCCGCCGCCCACAACGAGCGAGAGACCGACTCGTAGAAGCTTGTTTTTCGGTGCAAATTTAAAAAGATATACGAGAATTCCAAGAATTGCAACAGATGACACCACCATAAATATCCAGCGATGCTCGCCGAGCATACCAAAGGCTGCTCCGTTGTTGCGAATATATGTGAAATTAAAGATATTCGGGATAACCTCGACCGACTCGTGTAGCTCGAGAGAATTCACCACAATAAGCTTTGTCAGCTGGTCAAGCACCACCGACAAAACGATAACTATTATACAAATGACCATAAAAACCTCACAAAATCAGACGTATTTGTCTGCATCAAGACGCAATCTTCCCTTTTTAGTTCTGTCGCAAATAGAATTTATGCGAAACTTTCCGTGTCCTCTGACGGTTATAAGACAACTTGGCGGCACTTCCTTGTCAGGACGCTCACAAGTCTCATAATCAAGCTCGACAGCACCGTCAAGAACTATCGTTTTTGCCTTCTCTCGAGAAAGCGAGAGAAGGGCTGCAACCACGCCGTCAAGTCTCAGGGATGCTACCGTATCGGTTATATGCAGAAAGTTCTTATCGGGGATCTTTTCATCACTCACCGACACCACTGAGCACTTTACGTTGTCGCTGCCAACCTTTGATAAAGTCTCGCAAATGAAGGCACAGACTGCCTTATCGCATATTATTATAGCTCTCGGCTTTTCCTCGTCGAAAACAATTATATCACCGACAACACTCCTCTCGAGCCCAAGTCCTATCACCGAGCCGAGAAAATCTCTGTGAGAGAGAGATCTATAACCGCTCCCCCTCACCTCGACAGCCGAAAAAACGTCGTCAAATCCGTATTCGAGAAGTGTCGAATACTCTATGGGAGCTTCGATATAGTCGGGCAGAATAAACATCCGCCGACGCTCAGCACTTTCGTATCCGCCCCACGAAATAAAGTGAGACGACATACCTCGAGATGCAAGATATTTCTCAGAGAAATGCAATTCGCGCGGCGACAAAAAAGGGGTAGATGCAAGTTGCCCTTGCATAGCCACTCCAGATAGGTCATCAAGCCGCGCGAACAGTATTGCCGTTTCCTTTCCCGTATCCATCATATCACAAAAGCATACTTATAAAGGACAAAAGCAAAAATGTAACGAAAAAAGGAATATCGATAGGAAGAGAAGTTCCTATATTTAGTTTCTCAAAAAGTGCTCTCACAGGGTAGATAACGGGCTCGGTCAATGCATAGAGAAACTCAGAAAACTTGCCTTCCGCAATAGGAAACCAAGAAAGAATGGCTCTTATAAACATAGCCGTATGCAACAGGTATATCAACAGATATGCCGTGCCTCTTAATACCTCAAGTAAATTATCCACGAGAGACTCTACTCCTTACAAAAAATTGAAAAAGGCACATAGAAAAAACGGCAGCCTCACGCCCCTTTTTCGGGCGTGAGTTCTACCTTTAAATTTCTATGTAGCCGAGTTTAGTTATCAGTTTGTGCCAACTATTGCCTCTATGTTGCTGACGTCAACGCTCTTGGGAGCAACAACGATAGTAGAGGTCTTTCCAACTCTCTGCATAATTCCGCCGATCATACGGGTAGCACCCGTGAGATAGTCGAGAAGTCTTACCGCATTTTCACGTGAAAGTCCCTCAATGTTGAGAAGAACGGTATTGCCATCGAGAAGGTAGTCAGCTATAACGGGAGCTTCCTCATATCCCTTGGGGTTTACGATCTTGAGAGAAACCGAAGTTGTTGCAGGTGCCGCTGCCTCGGGCTCTGCATTGTGAAGGCTACCGCCAACAAAATCCTCTCCGTTTGCATCGAGGTCATTGGAATTCTTGTAAAGATCGTAGTAATCGTCCTCTCTGAACGAATCGTAATCCTGATTAGCAGCCTTACGTGTTAATGTGAATTTCATAGTGTGTGTTCCTCCGTATTTATATCTTTATTCTTTAAAAACATTCCTCTTCCGACTCTTACTATATTCGAGCCGCAAGCGATAGCTTCCTCGAAGCTCTCGCTCATACCCATAGAAATTATAGGTCTATCTATATTATGCAGTTTTTTTGTCCAAATGTCAAGAACAAGTTTGTAAGTTTGACTAAAATATTTGTAATATTCGTCATTTTTTTCGCATTTTGGTGCCATAGTCATAAATCCGCGAAGTCGAAGTCCATCGTATTTTGAAATCGACTCGCAAAACGCTTCCGCGTCACACGGCAAAATCCCGCTTTTATTCTCTTCCTCACCGCTGTTTATTTCGACAAGGACGTCCATAACTATACCGTGCTTCTTTGCCTGCTTGTCTATCTCCTTTGCAAGCGACTCCGAGTCAAGCGAATGTATCATACACACCTTATCGATGATATATTTTACCTTGTTTGACTGAAGCTTTCCGATAAAGTGAACGTTAAGCCCCTCTTTGTCGAGCATATCGTACCTTGAAAGGAGCTGCTGGACTCTGTTCTCGCCGACGTCGTTTATGCCGAGCGAGCGATGTATATAGTTTATCTCGTCGACCTCGGCACTCTTTATTGCCGCAAGAAGAAGGACCTCGTCCTCTCTTCCCGCACGCATTCGTGCCCCGTCGATTCTTTTTCTTATTTCGTTTACGTTTCTATCGATATATGAGTAATCCATACTAACCAAGTATCCTTCCATCAAAGAGGCCCTCGCCTCTAACTATGAGCAGCTCGTTGCTCGAAAGAAAAACTCTGTCGTCACCCTTCTCGGTCTCGACCTCTTCCCGAACAAGATAATAGTCCGCTCCCTCGTATATTACGTCAACGTAGCGTAGCTGCACCACGCTTCCCTTGAGAATATATACGACCTTCTGCACTCCCTTGCGGTGCATTGCAGACCTCGGAACGTATATACCTCTTACGGTATCTGTAATTATTTTTGCCGTCTGCATTCTGAAATTAAACCCTTCGGGCAAAACATTTGATTCAAAAACTATAACGGCACGGCTCTCGTCAGCATCAAGAAGGACTCTCGCCACCGTCATTTCTATCTCAAAATGACCGCCGCTTGTGAATTCAACCGAATACCCTTCACCCTCGCAAAAGCGTTCTGCCTCGTCAGCCTTCATCTCCGCCGCAAAATACCATTTTGAGTCATAGCTCATTTTTCCGACGCAGGAAGGATCATAGCTCTTTCGGTAATTTTCCTGAGAATCGAAAAGCTCGAGAAATCCCTCTCTATCGAGGTTTTTTGCCGCCTCTCCCGAAAAAGCACCCTCAAAGCCGTCAACGCCCGTGTAAAAATATCCGCTTTTCTCAGCACGTACATTTTCACTCTCGCCACCTGCCGCAAGTATACTTTCTCGCAAAGATGTAAGCTCTCCGAGGGTTTTCTTTATATCAAAATCCTCGTCGGTAAGCGTCGCTATCGAATTGAGTGCCACAAGAAGCTTTTTCTCGTCGGCAGAAATAGCGATATCAGTACCCGACGCGAGCTGCTTCATTATCGAATAGTAGGCACTCGAGGCACTCGCACGAAGATTTGTAATCTGAGATACCGATGGCTTTTTATCGGTAGTGGTGCGAAGGAGCTCGAGATTCTCGTCGATTACCGAAACGAGCGAAGCACTGCGTGAGTTATCGCCCTCTTCATAGACGACAGCAAGCTCGTCTGATACAGCGACCTTCTCACCGTTTTTCACAAGATACTCGATAGCTCCGTTGTATTTTTTCGCATAAATAGGTGTTGCATCGCGAAAAATGTACCCGCTTATCGAAACGCCCTCCTTTTCAGTAGTAGGACCGACAACTATCGTGCCTATCTCCTCTGAAAAAAGGCTTGAAACGTGAAATACGGAATACGACAAAACGCAAAGACATACTACGGCTATGCCGATATTTTTAAGTAATGTCTTTGGCACTTTTATTTTCATCGTATCCCTCCGTCTTGAATACTGTCGTTTTTTAACGACGCAATTGTTTTGATTTAATTTATTCTTGCAAAGAACCGTTTAAGAAATCAAGCTTTATCCTATTTTATTTTTCTCCACAAAAAATTTCAAGTGCTTCTTTCACTATTTCTTCAAAAGGGCGAAGCTTTCCGTCTACGTCGGCATCTATCCACACCACGTAGTCCTTTCCCGAAAACCATGTCATCTGTCGCTTGGCGTAGCGTCTTGTGGCAGTTTTAAGTTGCTCTGTGGCTTCCTCGAGTGACACTTCGCCCGAAAGATAACCGAGCATTTCCTTATATCCTATCGCCTGCGAAGCGGTAGTATTTTTCTCAAATATTCCCCCAAGAAGAAGCTCACGAGTCTCGTCAAGAAGCCCGTTCCCGAGCATTATATCAACTCTTTTGTCAATTCTTTCGTAGAGAATATCTCTATTATTGTAACGAAGTGCGATAACCGTAGCATCGTATGGTGACTCGACAAGCTTTGAGCGTCTGTCAAGCTCGCTCTTTTTAACGCCGCCCGTCATAAATATCTCGATAGCTCTTATAACCCTTTTTACGTTGTTAGGGTGTATTTGTGCCGCACTTTCGGCATCTATCTCGGCAAGTTTTTTGTGGAGAGCCTCATTTCCGTTTTCCTTTGCGAAGTTTTCAAGCTCGCACCGCAAATTCCCGTCAACCTGCGTCTCTCCAAAATCCGAGCCGCGAAGAAGTGCGTCGAGATAAAGTCCCGTTCCGCCACAAACTATGGGAAGCTTTCCCGCTTCAAGCGTTTCTGAAATCTCCCTCTTTGCCGCCTTTACGTAATCGGCACAAGAAAAAGGCTCGTCGGGCTCTGCGACGTCTATCATTCTATGACGAACGGCAGCCTGCTCCTCAAGGGTTGGCTTTGCCGTACCAACATTCATTCTGCGATATATCTGCATAGAGTCGCATGAAATTATCTCACCGCAAAGCTCTTTAGCAAGGCGTACGGCAAGTGAGCTTTTACCACTTGCCGTAGGACCTGCTATTGCCAAAATTCTTGGCTTTGTCATTATTTTACAAACTCACGGTAAATAGCCGCAAGTCCCTTTTCAAAGTCGCTCTCGTCAACACCGACAATGATCGAGATCTCACTCGAACCCTGGTCGATCATACGGATATTGATGCCGACCTCAGAAAGTGCATCAAATACTCTTGCCGCAGTTCCCTTTGCCTTGACCATAGCACGGCCGACTACCGCAATAAGTGCAAGACCGTCCTCAATTGCTACCGAGTCAGCCTTAACAGCACGACGCATAGAGCCAACAACCTTGTCTCTCTTACCCTTTATGGAATCAGTGGAGAGAACGATGCTCATAGTATCGATTCCCGAAGGAAGATGCTCAAAGGAAACGTCGTGGTCCTCAAGCACCTCAAGCACCTTGCGACCAAAGCCTATTTCCGCGTTCATCATATCCTTTTCGATAGAAATAACCGAAAATCCCTTCTTACCTGCAACGCCCGTGATAACCTTTTCGGTATCGTAGTCCTGGGTGTCGGAAACTATCATAGTACCTGCGTCCTCAGGTCTGTTGGTGTTTCTGATATTTATCGGAATTCCCGCAAATCTTACGGGGAAAATTGCGTCCTCGTGAAGAACTGTCGCACCCATATAGGAAAGCTCACGAAGCTCTCTGTAAGTGATAGTTTCGATAGCACAGGGGTTTTCGATGATTCTGGGATCAGCCATCATAAAGCCCGAAACGTCGGTCCAGTTCTCGTAAAGGTCAGCCTCAGCCGCACGGGCAACTATTGAACCCGTAATATCCGAGCCGCCTCTTGAAAACGTCTTGATAGTACCGTTAGGCATTACGCCGTAAAAGCCGGGAATAACGGCATTAGGATACTTTGCAAGCTCCTCTGCCATTGCCTGATTTGTCTTTTCAGCATCAAACGTGCCGTTCTCGCGGAAGAATATAACGTTCTCGGCATCGATAAAGGTATAGCCGAGGTACTTTGCGAGAATAAGACCGTTAAGGTACTCGCCGCGGCTTGCCGCATAGTCACGTCCCGAACGGTGCATCATCGCATTCTTTACGTATTCAAGCTCGCCCGAAATATCGAATTTGAGTCCAAGCTCCTCGATAATTCCGTTATATCTGTCAACTATTTTTTTGTAATACTCGTCTATGTTCTCCTGTCTCTTTATCATATCGTAACAGGTGTAAAGCATATCGGTGACCTTAGTGTCTTCCTTGAATCTCTTGCCGGGGGCAGAGGGAACGACGTACTTTCTCGCAGGATCAGCCTTGATTATCTTTGCAACCTGAACGAAATGCTTTGCATCGGCAAGAGAGCTTCCGCCGAACTTTACAACTTTTGTTTTCATATGTTACCATCTCCTAAAAGTGAATACTAAACTATAATACTATATTATATTAAATATGGAGCAGTTTGTCAACCTTTTATTTTGCAACGGATTCTTCCACGTATCTCTTTGCCTGAGTTGAGAAAAGCTCGAAGTATTTGCCCTTCTTTTCCATAAGAGAAGAGTGAGTTCCCTCTTCTACCACACGTCCGCCCTCAAGTACAACGATTTTTGAGGCAACTGTAGCACTTGAAAGCCTGTGCGAGACGAATACCGTCATCTTCTCGCGTCTAAGTTCGTCAAACTGGTTGAATATCTCCTGCTCGGCTATGGCATCGAGTGATGCTGTGGGCTCGTCGAGAATGACTATATCGGAATCGGAATAAAACGCTCTCGCCACCGAAAGCTTTTGCCACTGACCGATAGAAAGCTCGGTGCCCTTCGGATCAAAATACTTCATAAGCATCGTCTCATAGCCTTCGGGAAGGCTTTTGACGTAAGCATCAAAGTTTGCCATCTCTGCCGACCTGCGTATTTTTTCGCGGTCCTCTTCGGCGTTTATATCTCCAAAGCGGATATTGTCGGAAATACTCTCGGCATATTTGCCGAAGTCTTGGAAGATTATACCGAAAATGCTGTAATAATCCTTCACGTCATACTCGCGAAGGTCGTGTCCGTCAAAGAGTATCTCTCCCTCGGTGGGATCGTAAAGTCTTGTAAGAAGCTTTATGAGAGTTGTCTTTCCCGCACCGTTAAGACCGACGAGAACCGCCGTCTCACCGGGAGTAAAGACTATATTTATATCGTCAAGCACCTTCTTTGAGGTGCCGGGATATGAAAAGCTCACGTGACGGAATTCAATTGTGTGAGGAGCACCCTTGTTTATTTTGAGCGGCTTGTCCGTCATTGGCACAACGCTCGGCTTTTCGTCAAGGAAGGTCATAAGGTTGTCGATAAACAGCGTTCCCTCGTAGACCGATGCTGAGGTTGCTATAAGCGAGGCAACGCTCGTACCGATAGAGGCAAGAGCCCCCGTGTAAAGCGAGTAGTCACCGAGCGTCAGACTTCCGTCAAACACTTTCATAACGATAATTGCAAATAGAATTCCGTTTACTATTGCCGAAACCGCAATAACTGCACTGTGCCAGACGTTTTCCTTAATTATAAGCGAGCGAAGCCCCTTATAATACTTCGAAAATACCGACTCGTAGCGACCTATAAAATGCTCCGAAAGGTCGAACATTCTTATCTCCTTGACCATATCCTTGTTGACGGCAAGAGAGGAATAATAGTTCATCTGTCTGCGGTCCTTTGAGCGGTGACGGATATAATTGAAATTTTTTCTTCTGTAATGGAAATTTATAATTGCCGACGGAACTGAAACAAGAAGCATAACGGGTGCCATCCACCAAAGTCCCGGTACAAGTGCAAGTACCGTGATATAGCTTATAAGAGATATTACCCTGCTGAAGATAGTAAGCGTTGACGACAGTACCGAAACGGGACGCATACCTGCCTCGCGGTTTGCGTTTTCAAGCTTTTCGTAAAACTCGGGAAGGTCAAACGAGGCAATATCTACCTCGCTCGCCTTTCTCATTATGTCGACACGCACGACCTTCGTTACCTTCTCGCCCGAAATTCTTATAACGGCACTCGATATGCTCGAGACGACCTTTGTAAGAATATTATGTACGAAGTAGAAAATAACGAGGAGCATTGCCGCAGAGCCGAAAAAGGTCGGTGCATAGGCACTTCCCAAAAGCTCTGCCGCCTCACGGCCGCTGATGATTTTTCCAAGCTCGTTGAGTATCTCCTTTGAGATGAGCGAGCCGACAAGCGGCATAATTCCCTCAAACGCGGCGATAAAAATTAGCGTCAGAAGTATAAAAGGTCCCGTTTTCCAAACAAGGCGGAAAATGTAGGTAAGACGACTAAAAAATCCGCCTATCACCTCACTAAGATACCTCGGCAGGTCACGTAGATTTTTCGGCGGGTCCACCTTTTTATATTTTGGCTCCCTCATCGGAAGTCCACCGATGCTACCATGCATATCAGCCCATATTCTCTGGGAGCTTTTTGCCGCCCATCAAATGAAAGTGAAGGTGCTTTACAGTCTGACAAGCGTCCTCTCCGCAATTCGTGATAACTCTGTATCCGGTAGTGAGGCCCTCAGCCGCCGCAAATTTCGGTATTGCCTCGAAAATCGCCGAGACGTATTTCGAATTCTCACCCGAAATTCCGTCAGCGGACGCAATATGCTCCTTGGGAACGATAAGGATATGCGTAGGGGCTTGGGGATTTATGTCTCTGAATGCGAAGCAAAGCTCGTCCTCATAAACCTTTGCAGATGGAATTTCTCCCGCGATTATTTTACAAAAAATGCAGTCCATATTGTTTTTTCCTCCAAAATGTGATATAATGATTATTCTCCCCTGCTTTTTAGGGCAGACACCAAATTTCTTCGATATTATTATATCATACATACGAAAAAAGTCAAGGAGTCGAAATGATTTTTAACGAGCACAAGGACCTTTGGAATTACCTTAAATCACAAAAGAAAAAATCAATAGTTATGTACGGAATGGGTAACGGTGCCGACAAGATTCTTGACGTGTGTGACAGCTACGGAATTACTGTCTGCGACTTCTTTGCAAGCGACGGCTTTGTGCGAGGTCACGCATTTCACGGCAAGGTGGTTCTTTCATATTCGGAAATCAAGGAAAAGTACGGAGCTGATAATATTATCGTTCTTCTTTCCTTTGCCTCTTCACTTCCCTCGGTTCTTGACACTATATACAAGGTAGCAGACGAGTGTGAGCTTTACGCTCCCGACGTGCCTGTTTGCGGAGGAAATCTTTTCTGCCACGAGTTTTATGAGGATAACAAAGAAAAAATCAACGCAGCTCGCTCTCTTTTTGCCGACGATATATCAAGAGAAATATTTGACAACGTCATTTCCTATAAGCTCACGGGAGATATAAAATATCTTCGTCTGGCTGAGACCGATAAATCGGAGACCTATAATGATATACTTAATGCAAAGAATATAAAAACCGCAGTAGACGCGGGAGCGTACAACGGAGACACCGTGCGAGAGCTGTCGGCGTATGCCCCCGAGCTTGAAAAGGTCTTTGCTCTCGAGCCCGACAGACGCAATTTCCGCAAGCTCTCGGAATATGCTGAAGCCGAGTCTCGCTTCTCTGTAAAGGCTATACAGTCTGCCGCTTGGAATAATAGTGCGGTTTTGAATTACGATGCGAGCGGCAACCGCAACGCAGGCGTGAACACTGGTGCTAAAAAGACAGTCGAGGTAGACGCTATTTCCATTGATTCGCTCACAAGCGAGAGGGTTGACTATATAAAATACGACGTCGAGGGGGCTGAAAAGGAGGCACTGCTCGGCTCAATGGGCATTATAAAGGAATACCGCCCCGCTCTGCTGGTTTCAGCTTATCACAGAAGCGAGGATATTTTTGAGCTACCGCTTCTTATCTCTTCGCTTGAACCGTCATATAAGCTCTATCTTCGCCGCCAGCGATATGTTCCCGCTTGGGATCTGAACATTCTCGCAGTTAAGGAGAAATAATGAAATCAATTTACACAGACATAATATGGGACTTTAACGGCACGATAATAGATGACGTTGAGGCGGGTATCACCTCTGTAAACAAGTTGCTTTTTGACAGAGGACTTCCTGTTATTCAGGACAAGGAAAGCTACCGCCGTCTTTTCCGTTTTCCCATAATTGAATACTACCGCTCACTCGGCTTTGATTTTAATGCCGAGCCGTATGAGGTACTTGCTCCGCTTTGGGTTGCCGAATACCTCAATAACTCAAAAAGTTCACCTCTACGAGAGGAATTTTTAGAAGTGCTTGAAAAATTCAGTGAGCTTTCGCTTCCGCAGCATGTCATTTCCGCCACCGAGATAAATATGCTCTGCCGTCAGCTCGAGGACTTCGGTATAATCGACAGATTTGAGAGTGTGTCGGGGCTCGACAATATCCACGCACACTCAAAGACCGAGCTTGCCGTGAATTTCAGAAATTCGCATAAAAATTCCCACGCCCTTTTCATAGGCGACACCGACCACGATTTCGATACTGCCGTCGCGATGGGTGCAGACTGTGCCCTTATTTGCGGCGGACACAATTCAAAGGAAAAGCTGCTTTCCTGCAAGGGGGCACTCGTTTTTGATTCGTTCGAGGATTTTTACGCATATTTTTGCAAAAATTGCCTCATTTGAGCTTTGTTTTAAGAAAAATAAAAAAAATAAAAAAATTTAGTCAGAAAAAAAGTATTTTCGATTTTTTTTGCGTATATTATATTTGCTAAAGAAATTTCAAGGGTTCCAAATTTTGCAAACGAAGTTTCTACCTTTAGGTAATTTATCGGTGAGACTTAGGGTAAGTGGTTGAAAAGTTTTTGCGTCTCTTTTTTCAAAAAGAGACCGCAATCCAACGTGCGTAGCGTTGGTCGCTCGTCGCAACGAGCGAAACTCCCCTATCGTTCGAAACGCCACGAAGGGTGAATTTCGCCTGATGGCGAAAGAGGGGAACGCACACGAGGGGGTTCCCCTCACTAAACGCAAACTAACTAAATCGTTTGCCGCTTTTCTTTGCGGAAAGAGGCACAAAGAAAAGCTAAGCAAAAGAAAGTGCCGTTTTCACGAGGCTCTTCTCGCTGCGGCTCGGTCACATTTCGGCTCTGACAACCGCACAGGGTTGTCATTCACTACCGAAA
>JAFVSI010000043.1 GCA_017503865.1 Clostridia bacterium
CGAGGCTCTTCTCGCTGCGGCTCGGTCACATTTCGGCTCTGACAACCGCACAGGGTTGTCATTCACTACCGAAATGCCGCTTCGCTACCTCGAGCTCCGCGAGCTTTTAAAAAAGCTCGACCAAAACTTTTTAATCCTTTTTCCAACCCGTTCGACAAACACCAATTTATTACTGTCCCTTAACTGTGAAAGAGAAGGTACAGCTTTTTCCTGCGTCGCTTGTTGCCCAGATTTCTTCACCGTGAGCTTCGATTATGGTTTTACAGATATAAAGACCGAGACCGACACCGCTCTTATCGAGTCCTCGGCTCTTGTCGCTCTTATAGAAACGCTCGAAGATGTGCGTAAGGTCCTCGGGCGAGAGACCTACACCCTCATTATAGATGCTGACAAGGTATCTTCTGTTCTTCTGCTTTTTCACGGAAATTCTCAGCGTGCCACGCTCCTTTGAGAATTTCACGGCATTGTCGCAGATATTGTAAAGCACTTGATAAATAGCATCTCTGTCGGCAATTGCGGTTATATTCTCCTCATCGAAATCAAACTCAATGTTAAGATTCTTCGAATCTATCTTCTTTTCAAAGGAGAAGAGTATCTGTCTTGACATCTCGCACACGTCAAAGGGAGTCATAGTAAACTTACGCTCGCCCGCCTGAATTCGAGAAATATCAAGAAGGGAAACGACGAGTCTTGAAAGCCTTTTTATTTCTTCGGATACGATTTTAAGATAGTGCTTGTGCTTTTCGGGCGGGATAACTCCGTCAAGAATACCGTCGACAAAGCCCGAGATGGACGTCATAGGCGTTCTAAGGTCATGCGAAACGTTTGAAATAAAGGTGTTTCTCATTTTTTCTGAGGCCTCAAGCGACTGTGCCATATTGTTGAATGCCGCACCAAGCTCCGCGACCTCTTGACAGCCGTGTACCCGCACTCGCACGTCAAGCTGACCTGACGCAAACTTTCTCGCGGCACGGCTTATCTCCTTGAGAGGTGCTATGATACGCTCACTTATGACGTAAACGGCAATAAGAGTTGCAAGCATTATCCATATTATACCGAGAATTACCGAGCGGACGATGACCGAAAGAAGTCGTGAGAGCATTCTCTCGGGAGCACCGACGAAAATATAGCCTATCTGCTCTCCGCTCTCATTTTCTATGGGCATAGAATAGAAGAGGTGCGGCGAGTCCTCGGCTATATCAGCCGACAAAAATTCTCCGTTGTTTTCCTTGAAAAACTCGACAAAGTCTGCAGGAATGACCGTTTCCCCCGAAAAGCTTTCGGAATTTGTGCCAAAGGCACCGAAAACGTTACCCGAGGTGTCGGAAATGAGCATCGTAATATTTTCCGCATTTTGTGTGACGGCAGAGAAGATTCTGTCGATAGAGCCGTTGTTCTTTGAGACAAGCTCCGAAAGATCGTCTGTATCACTGCTCTCGAGCTGACTTGAAACGTACTCCCTCGAAGAAGCGGTTATCATCTTCATAGATTCTCGCTGAACGTTTTGCGAATAGCCGTTTATTATAGAGGTTATTATTGAAATTATTGCCGCAAAGCTGAGGACGTTTATCAGCAAAAAGGCGGATATATATTTTGAAAATAAGCTTCTGAACATTGTTTACCTCTTAAAAAAATGGACTGCGAAAGGGAATTACGCAGTCCAAAGATTGATATATCAGTTAAGTATTTCGAACTTGTAGCCGACTCCCCAAACGGTTTTAAGTATCCACTTGTCAGAGACACCCTCGAGCTTTTCACGCAAACGCTTTACGTGAACGTCAACGGTTCTCGAGTCGCCGAGATAGTCAAATCCCCAAACCTTGTCAAGCAACTGGTCGCGGGTATATACACGGTTGTAGTTTGATGCAAGGAAGTAGAGAAGCTCAAGCTCCTTCGGGGGAACGTCAACGGGCTTTCCGCAAAGCTTAAGCTCGTATTTTTCAAGACTTATCTCAATATTTTCAAACTTGATGACCTCATCGTCATTTTGGTTCGAATGCGACTGATAGCGACGGAGAACTGCCTTGACACGTGCACTCAGCTCCTTCATATCAAAGGGCTTTACAACGAAATCGTCAGCACCCATCTCGAGGCCGAGCACCTTATCGAACACCTCTCCCTTTGCCGTTATCATAATGATAGGCTTTGAGGATACCTCGCGTATCTCACGGCAGACCTGCCAACCGTCCTTGCGGGGAAGCATAATGTCGAGAAGAACAAGGTCAGGCTGATAGAGCTTAAAGAAGCTGACTCCCGAAGCACCGTCGTTAGCTATCTTAACCTCATAACCCTCGTTTTCAAAATAAAGCTTTAAAAGGTCACATATATTATTGTCATCGTCAACTATTAAAATTTTAGTATCCAGCATTATTAAATCCTCCTTTTAAATAGGATTGCGAAAAACGCACATTTTTTACCTTTTACATTATATCACACATATTAGTCCTTGTAAAGAAGATTTCCTCTTTTTTACAAAAAATTAACAGGGAAGTACTTATTTTTTAAATTTTGTCTGATTTCTTGACACTAAAGAATCGGCGTAGTATAATATCTTTGATATATCAAAGAAGAGTATCAAAGGAGAAAAAATATGATTAAAGAAAACGCACTCGTTGCACCCGTGAAGGACGCCTCGCACCTAAGAATCATCAGCAACAATATTCTTATGCAGAGCATAAAGCCGTCCGAGGAGAGAGCAGACGGACTTTGTGCCGCATATCCGCTTATGGACGCCGATATATTCGCTCTTCAAGAGGCGGATTACAGCTGGAGCCGTGACTACGGTCTCAATTTGAAAATGGCTGAAATGGGATACACTCTCGTTCCGCTTAACGCAGCTGACCGTTTTCCCGACAAGCTTGATACACAGAACAACAACCCCATCTATTTTAAGACCGATAGATTCGACCTTATTGACTGCGGATATATAGAGTACGACCGCACCTTGCTTAACGATGGCAAATACAACCCGAGATGGTATTCTTGGGCGTGTCTTAAGGATAAGAGCACAGACAAGCAGCTCTGTGTTATAACCACTCATTTTATTTGGAAGCTTACTGACAAATCGATAACCCCCGAGGTCAATCTCGAGCGTTCAGACAAATACCGCTGTGAGTCTGCAAGGCAGATAGTTGCCTTTGCGAAGGAGCTTCAGGAAAAATTCCCGAACATCCCCGTAATTGCAACGGGAGACTTCAATTGCAATTACGAAAGCGAGGCGTACGGGGTGCTTAAGAGCGGACTTTTGTCCTCGAGAGAAAACGCCGAGACAACGGTCAATATGGAATACGAGACCTGCAATTCCTTAGGAAAGATACCGAATGTTGCGTCGAAGTTTGCATTTGACCACATCTTCTATTCGGAGAAGGGAATAAAAGCAAAGCATTTCGAGGCTCTCGTAAATCCCGCTACCTACACCTATTCCGACCACGTTCCCGTAATGCTCGACTTTATAATTGAATAAAAAACACGGGAGGGGCTTGCTCCTCCCGTTTGTCATATTAAAATGAAACAACGTTTCGCGGTAGGGGAGGGGCTTGCTCCTCCCGTTTGTCTGTTGCATCTGCGTATTATTTAACGGCAACTCCTATAACACGGCCGCAACAGTAAACACTGTCTGCGTCACCGAGGTCGATAGGGGAGTATTTTTCATTGTGAGAAATAAGACAGCCCTCACCAAGCTCCTTTATGTAAGCGTCTCCGTTTACGATAAATATGCCTACCTCTCCGATGCTTAGAGTGTCGCACTTTTCTACGAGCACGCATTCTCCGTCACGGTAGGTCGGCTCCATACTGTCACCGCTTATAGATATGGCGTAGTCTGCTGCCTGTGCCTCGGGAGAGTCCTTTACCCAAAGCTTTTCCGCTTCCTCGGATTCAAGGAAATTTCCAAGTCCGGCAGATGCGGGATAGTTGTAAAAATCAAGCATTATCATACGCGGCTTTTGCTTTGTGTGGTGAGTGCTTGTGGCACGCTCGTGCTCTGCGTCAAGCACCGCATCTACCGCCTTTTTGCCATACGCGTCTATTTGTCTGTACTTTCGTATCATCGACCACTCGTGCGACGAGGGGAGGTCTGCGTCATATCCGAGTATTTCATCGGGCGAGACCGAGAGCACCTTGCAAAGTTCAAGAAGCGTTACGCAGTCGGGACGTGCCTTTCCAACTTCCCAAGCGGAAACGGCGGCACTCGATTTTGCCCCTATGCGTTCCGCAAGGTCCTCTTGCTTAAGCCCCTTTGCTTGCCTTGCCTTTTTTATTCTTAAACCGATTTCTTTCACAGTATTTTCTCCTGAAGATTAAAATATCTTACCTCGTATTATACCAAATCTTAGTTTGATTGTCAACGATATATTCAAATTTTATTTGAATTTTTCTCTTGACATTCAATTTAAATTTGTGTATAATTATATATGTTCAAATCAAATTTGAATTTAGGGGTGGAAAAAATGGGAAATACAACGCCCGATAGGGCGATACTTCATATTGATATGAACAATTTTTACGCGTCGGTCGAGTGTCTGTTAAATCCCGCACTCAGAGGGCTCCCCGTAGCCGTGTGCGGAGACAAAGAGGAAAGACGGGGAATAGTTCTTGCCAAAAACTATCTTGCAAAGGCGAAAGGCGTCAGCACGGGCGAGGCTATATGGGAAGCAAAATTAAAGTGCCCCGACCTTGTCACCGTGCCGCCGAGGTTTGACGAATATGTAAAATATTCGAGACTTGCAAGGGAAATATACGAGAGGTACACCGACCAGATAGAGCCCTTCGGGATTGACGAGGTGTGGGCTGACGTAACGGGCAGTCGAAGGCTTTTTGGCGAAGCACCGACGATAGCCGACGAGATTAGAAGAACGGTAAAAAGCGAGCTTGGGCTCACGGTGTCGGTCGGTGTCTCCTTTAACAAGGTCTTTGCAAAGCTCGGCTCGGATATGAAAAAGCCCGATGCCGTCACAGTAATAAACCGTGAAGATTTCCGCGAGAAGATATGGGACCTGCCAAGCTCCGCTTTGCTTGGGGTGGGAAGGGCAACCGAGAAAAACCTTGCGTCTGTTGGAATTCGCACCATAGGGCAGATGGCGAGAGCCCCGATAGAGCTTTTTAAAATAAGGCTCGGAAAGAATGGCGAGGCATTGTGGCGATACGCAAACGGACTTGACGAGAGCGAGGTAGTCACAAGGGACGTCGACGTGCCCGACAAGTCGGTAGGTCACGGGCTGACCTCTCCAAAAGACCTTACCGATCCCCGCGAGGTATCGAGATTTATACTTGAGCTTTGTCAGGATATAGGGCACAGGCTCTACGTTTTTGACAAAAAGGCAACGGGAGTTGCCATAAGCGTCAAAAACAACGAGCTTAACGTAAGGCAGTGGCAGACAAGACTCGGCGTGCCGACTCAAAGCCCCTCGCAGATAGCGAAAGAGGCGTTTGCCCTGTTTTCAAAAAATTACGATTGGCGTCTGCCCGTGAGAGCTGTATCGGTGCGTGCGATAAATCTTGTGTCAAACGACACACCCTATCAGCTTGATATTTTCGCGGATACAGAAAGAATAGCAAGGATAGAGGCACTTGACCGCACGGTTGAGACTCTTCGCCGGAAATACGGAGAGGGAATAATAAGAAACGCCTGCCTTATAGGCTCACCGAGCTTTTGTGCGGTCGAGGGAATGAGCTATTTTTAACTTTTCCTTGCAATCGGTTGACAAAGAGCTTTTTTGTGTTATAATTTGAGTATATGAAATTTTCTAATATACTTTGCGAGGAAAAAATGAAGCTTGAAAACTGTATTATAAGAGAAAATTTTTTTGACAGAGAGGTCAGCGAAAAGCTTTACAGCCTTTTTGCCGACAAAAATATACCATTTGTGTGTGCGAAAAGTGAGAATGCTCCTCTCGTTATCGGTAACGCGGTAAGAGCGAGCGGCACTCACCTTTTGTCGATGACTCTCCCCGTTGCAAGAACGCTCGAGACTGACGAAAACGGAGATTTTACCTTTACGATTTTCGTGTACGCCCTCGGTCTTAGTGAGCTTAAGGGGGCGTATAAGAGAGCCTACGAAGTTAAGATAAACGCACAAAAGCACGGTCTTTCTCAAAACGAGAATGACGTAAGACGCGTTGTTAAGGTCGACCTCACTCCTTATGAGATAAGCATAGCCGAAGACGAGTCGCTCGGACTTTTCGCACCGAGTGATACCGTCTGCCCCGCAATACTTAAGAGCGTAAACGATACCTCGAACGAGGCACTCAATTTTATAAGAGAGGTGTGTCCAAACCTCACGGGACTTTATCTTAAGGCGGGCGGCGAGGAGCTTGCCTTTGCACACGATACCGTTATCACCGATTTTGAGTGGGAAAGAGAGTGCGAGAGCGAGGAAAAATATCTCTCAAAGAAAAACAGGACTGAGTATAAGGCTATGGTAAAGGCTCTGCGGGAAAAATACGAGGGCAAATACCTTTCGGTGCTTGGCGACAGTATTTCGTCTTATTGCAATATTTGCAACGACACGTCGGCTAACGTCACGATAGGCGAAAACTCGCCCTTCTATCCTACGTGGTCGCACAACGTCTGCCGTCCCTCGCTTACCTATTGGGGCAAGGTCATTGAGGACCTCGGTATGAAGACCTGCATCGTAAACTCGTGGAGCGGCTCCTCAGCATACGGCAGAGATTTCGGCAAGAATATGCTTATTCGCTGTCAGGATCTTCACAGAGACGGCGGCACGCCCGACGATGCGAGTGACGATATTTTGCCCGACGTAATTCTCGTCTATATGAGTGCAAACGATATGAACGGCGGAAGCCCTCTTGACGAAAGCTTTGCGAAGATCATAGCAAACGGCTCGAAAAGAGAGGAGATAGACGCTTGGTTCTCGGAGACAGTCGAAAGAAGAGAGCGAGAGGGCGGAGCAGAGAAGGGCAAGACCTTCCTCAGCTACGACGCGGTCTACGCACTTTCGATGATGGATATGAAAAAGAAATATCCTGATGCTGAATTTTACTGTTTGACGCTTCAGGAGACGAATCACCCGAATACTTTAAAAAGACCTGAAAGATTTGATAATATGAACAAGACCATAAGAACTCTTGCAGAGTATTTCGGTGCAACCGTAGTTGATCTTGCAAACGATGAGATAACGTGGCAGAACTGTCACGCATACGCGGGAGATATGCATTCGCTTCACCCCACAGCCGCAGGTCACGAGATTATGGCGGAAAATATCGTAAGAGCAATGTATAATAAATAAAACGAAAAGAAGGAAAGACGCAGGCTTTCCTTCTTTTGTTGTAAAATACGTAAGGGGCTTGCTCCTCCCGCACTAAAATAAACTAATTTGAAAACTCGTTAGCCTTTATGTATTCGATAAAGGTCTTCATACTCCTTGACAGCCACTTGTTCTTGTGGTAGATGAGCTGTTTCCAGATGTCTATATTCATATCGGTCACGGCAAGATAGCAGAGCTTGCCCGACTCTATGAGGTCCTTGGTGACGAAATCGGGAAGGAAGGATATCATATCGTTTTCTGCGAGAACAGAGGTGATAATGTCTGTTCGTCCTATTTCAAGCACGGGTGTTATCTCGAGAGATCTTTTGGCAAGCTCTCTGTCAAATATACGTCTGTATCCCTGACCGTACTCGGTAAGCACGAAGGGCTCGTTCATTATGTCCTTAATTGATAAGTCCTTGACTCCTGCAAATTTTGAGTTTGACGAGGCAACGAAGTGCATAGGCAAACGCTCTTCCTTTGCAATAACGTAGTCCTTATTAAAAAGACGCTGGTCAAGCGTTATGATAACGTCTGCTTCATTGTGGTCTATCTTGTCGAGCATATCTCCCGTGTCGCCCGTAGAAAATCTTACCGATATGGAAGGGTATTTGTTGTGAAAATCCTTGTAGTGCGTAGATATCATTTCCTCGCATACCGAGTCGGGTGTAACTATGTGGATTCGTCCGCTAAGCTCCTCGTCCTTCGACATATTTTCACGAAATTCATCGGTGAGAGCACAAATTCGGTGAGCGTAGGAGACAAGCTCGTGTCCGCGTTCGGTGAGAGTTATCGTATGATTTATCCTCTCAAACAAAAGACAGCCAAGCTCGTCCTCAAGCTGCTTTATTTGAAATGAGATAGTCGACTGTGAATATCCGAGCTGCTCAGCTGCCTTCGTAAAGCTGCCAAGCTCTGCAACGTGTATAAAGGTGATAAGATTTCTTAATTCCATAACGTCTCCTGAATATCAATTTTTTCGATGGTAAATATCAAAACTATTTGTTTGACTAATGTTCGATTTTATTATACAATATAGGCAGACAAAAAGCAAGAGTCTTTTAAATTAAATTTTCGGCTCTTACTAAAATTCAATTTAAGGAGTTTTTTATTATGAAAAAAGCATTATCCCTTTTGTTAGCCCTCGTTCTTTGCGTAGGCTGCTTCGCATTCGTATCCTGCTCAGGTGAGGATGACGGCAAGGTCAAGGTCGGTATCGTTCAGCTTGTTGAGCACCCCGCACTTGATGCCGCAACCGAAGGCTTTAAGCAGGCAATCATCGACGAGATGGGTGCCGATGCCGTTGAATTTGACTATCAGAACGCACAGAACGATGCAAATACCTGCTCGACTATCGTAAACCAGTTCGTTTCAAATAAGGTTGACCTCATTATGGCAAACGCAACTCCCGCACTTCAGGCGGCAGCCGCTGCAACTAACGAGATACCGATACTCGGTACTTCCGTAACAGAATACGGTGTTGCACTTGAGCTTGATGATTTCAGTGGCACAGTTGGCGGAAATATCTCGGGTACTTCCGACCTCGCTCCTCTTGACAAGCAGGCTGCAATGATCACCGAGTGGGTACCTAACGCAAAGAAGGTAGCACTTCTTTACTGCTCAAAGGAAGCAAACAGCCAGTATCAGGTAGACGTAGTTAAGGCTGAGCTTGAAAAGAAGAATATCACCGCTACACTCTATCCCTTCACAGACTCTAACGACCTCGCACAGATCTGTACTACCGCCGCTGATAACAATGACGTTATCTACGTTCCCACCGACAACACGGTAGCAGAGAATACAGGTATTATTGATAACGTCTGTGCTCCCAAGAAGATTCCCGTAATCGCAGGCGAAGAGGGAATTTGTAAGGGCTGTGGTGTTGCAACTCTCTCCATCAGCTACTATGACCTCGGTTATGCAACCGGTAAGATGGCTGTAAAGATACTCAAGGACGGAGCAGACGTTTCGACAATGCCCATAGGCTACGCGGAGACTCAGACTCCCAAGTACAACAAGGCGGCTTGTGATGCACTCGGCATTACACCTCTTGAGGGCTACGTAGCAATCGAATAACAAGGTGCACAAAAGCCGGAGCAAGATAAAAATCTCTCCGGCTATTGGCCTATTTTATTTATAACAACACAGGTGAACTAAATGGAAATTTTACAACAACTTTTAAGTGCTCTCCCGGGCTCTGTATCGCAGGGACTTATATGGGGCATAATGGCGATAGGCGTTTACGTTACCTACCGTATTCTTGACGTGGCAGACCTTACCGTTGACGGCTCGTTCGCAACGGGAGGAGCGGTGGCAGTAGTCCTTATTCTTGACGGCTGGAATTTGTGGCTCGCAATGCTTGTGGCGTTTGTCGCAGGACTTATAGCGGGAGCTATCACGGGACTTTTGCATACTCTTATGGGAATTCCCCCTATCCTTGCGGGAATTTTAACACAGCTTTCGCTCTACTCCATAAATCTTAAAATTATGGGCAAGGCAAATCAGTCTATAAACGTAAACAAGACCGAGCTTCTCGTTTCTCTTCGTTGGGTAAAGGAATTTGCCTTCCACAATCCTATTATAACGGTCGGTATCGTGCTCCTTCTTTTGATAGGCGTGCTTTATTGGTTCTTTGGAACCGAGATGGGGTGCTCGATAAGAGCGACGGGTATCAATCAGAATATGAGCCGTGCACAGGGAATAAATACGAGCTTTAATCAGGTGCTTGGAATCATGCTCTCAAACGGACTTGTTGCTTTCTCGGGTGCATTCCTTGCACAGTATCAGGGCTTTGCGGATATCAAGATGGGACAGGGTGCTATCGTTATAGGCCTTGCCGCAGTAATTATCGGCGAGGCACTTTTCGGAAAGATATTCAAAAATTTTGCACTCCGACTCCTCGCGGTTGCCCTCGGCTCGATAATTTACTATATCGTAATTCAGGCAGTTATTACGCTCGGATTTGACGCAAATCTCCTAAAGCTTCTTTCCGCGACAATAGTTGCCGTATTCCTTGCTATTCCGTACTGGAAAAGACAGTACGCGGCAAAGCACGTAAGAAGATCGAAAGGGGGAGAGAAGAATGCTTGACATTATAAACGTACAAAAGACCTTCAATCCCGGAACTGTGAACGAAAAGAAGGCACTTAACGGCATAAATCTCCATCTTGACGACGGGGACTTCGTAACAGTCATCGGCGGTAACGGTGCGGGTAAATCGACAATGCTCAATATGATAGCGGGCGTTTATCCCGTAGATTGCGGAAGCATTATCGTTGACGGAGTTGACGTAACAAAGCTCCCCGAGCACAAGCGTGCAAAGTATCTCGGACGTGTTTTTCAGGATCCTATGACCGGTACGGCGGCGGATATGCAGATAGAGGAAAACCTTGCCCTTGCTGCACGAAGAGGGCAGAGAAGAACTTTGCGTTCGGGCATAACGGCAAAGGAGAGAAAAGAATATCAGGAGCTTCTCAAAATTCTTGATCTCGGACTTGAAAACAGACTTACCGCAAAGGTTGGACTTTTGTCGGGCGGTCAGCGTCAGGCACTTACTCTTCTTATGGCAACGCTCAAAAAGCCTAAGCTTCTCCTTCTTGACGAGCATACTGCGGCACTTGATCCGAAAACCGCTAAAAAGGTGCTTGACATTACCGAGGAGATAGTTGCGAAGGACAGCCTTATGACTATTATGATAACGCATAATATGGCTGACGCTATCCGTGTTGGCAACCGCCTTATTATGATGCACGAGGGAAGAATAGTCGTTGATGTAAAGGGAGAAGAGAAGAAAAAGCTTACGATAGAGCAGCTCCTTCAGCTTTTCGAGGCGTCGAGCGGCAGCCAGTTTACAAGCGATAAGGTTATGCTTTCAAAATAGGCGGCAGAGAAAATTGCAAAAAAGTTGATTAAAATTTTAAAAAAGCTATTGACTTTACCGTGTTAAAGTGATACAATCAAAACATCAAATGCGATGAGCAGAAACAAGTAGATATGGAAAGACCTTCGAGAGAGTTGCCGGTCGGTGCGAGGCAACGGGGTGACCTTATTGAATTCCTTCTGTTAGCAGTGCACTGAACAGGATTTGTCTTAACTCTTAAGTAGGATGCAACGGGGGTTCCCGTCATAGAACTAAGGTATGGAAGTACCTGAAAAGGTCGCTCTCGTGAGGGGGCGGCGAACTGAGGTGGTACCACGGGATATAAATTCTCGTCCTCTGTATTTCAAGGGCATAGCCCATCGGAATGCAGAGGACTTTTTATTTACTTCTCACTCCGATAAAGAAAAAAGAAAGGGTGAACAAAAAATGGAACAAAACTACTACCAAAAAGAAATTGAAACAATGCCGCTCGAAGAGATGCGAGCACTCCAGTCCGAGAAGCTTGTAAAGCAGGTGAAGCACGTTTACGAGAACGTTCCTTACTACCGCGACCTTATGGACAAAAAGGGCGTTACCCCCGATGATATCAAGGGAATTGACGACCTATACAAGCTTCCTTTTCTTACGAAGGCTGACCTTCGCGACGCATATCCTTACGGACTTTTAGCTAAGCCCCTTGAGGACTGCGTTCGTATTCAGTCGACCTCGGGCACAACGGGACGCCGTGTAGTTGCTTTCTACACACAAAACGACATCGACCTTTGGGAAGATTGCTGTGCACGTGCAATTACGGCTGTGGGCGGAACAAAAAAGGACGTTTGTCAGGTCGCATACGGCTACGGACTCTTCACGGGCGGCCCCGGTCTTAACGGTGGCTCTCACAAAGTCGGCTGTCTGACACTTCCTTTGTCGTCGGGTAATACCGAGAGACAGATACAGTTTATGATGGACCTTAATGCCACTATCCTTTGTTGCACGCCTTCTTATGCCGCATATATCGGTGAAAGCCTCAAGGAAATGGGATACAAGCCCGAGGATATTCCGCTTAAGGCAGGAATTTTCGGTGCTGAGCCCTGGACAGAGGAAATGCGTAGAGGAATTGAGGAGACTCTCGGTATAAAGGCATACGATATTTACGGTCTTACCGAGACAAGCGGCCCCGGTGTAGCCTTCGAGTGCAGTGAGCAGACGGGTATGCACGTAAACGAGGACCACTTCTTTGCGGAGATAATCGACCCCGACACGGGCGAGGTCCTTCCCGAGGGAAGCAAGGGTGAGCTTGTATTCACCTCTCTCGATAAGGAAGCTTTCCCGCTTCTCCGCTACCGTACACGTGACATATGCGTTCTCTCGCGTAAAAAATGCTCTTGCGGACGTACTCTTATCAAGATGGCAAAGCCTATGGGAAGAACCGACGATATGCTTATCATTCGTGGCGTAAACGTATTCCCGAGCCAGATAGAGACAGTTCTTCTCAAACAGGGATACGAGCCCAACTATCAGATAGTTGTTGACAGAGTAAAGAATAACGATACCTTCGACGTCAACGTTGAAATGACGCCCGAAATGTTTACCGATAAGGTGAGCGAAATTATGGCAATGGAAAAGTCCCTTGCAAACGCAATGAAGCTTATGCTCGGCATAAATCCCGCAGTTCACCTCGTTCCGCCTAAGACAATCGTTCGAAGCGAGGGTAAGGCTGTCCGCGTAATAGATAAGCGTAAGCTTATATAATCTGAAAGGAGAAGAAAAAAATGGCAATCAAGCAGTTAACGGTTTTTGTTCAAAATAAGAAAGGAACGGTCGTATCCGTTACCGATATTCTCTCCAAGAATAATATAAATCTCAGAGCACTCTCCATTGCGGAAACGCAGGATTTTGGAATTCTCCGTCTTATCGTAAACGATGAGGCGACTGCTGAAAAGGTGCTTCTTGAGAACGGATATCTCATCAAGGTCATCGACGTTGTCGGTGTAAAGATAGGCGACGCACCCGGTAAGCTTACCGAGGCACTCTCCGTTCTTGATAAGGAAAATATCAACGTTGAATATCTCTATGCGTTTATGGCACGTACAGAGAAGCACGCCTACGTCGTTCTCCGTGTTGAGGATAATGCGGTAGCTGAGGCTGCACTTACGTCTGCGGGCTTCAAGATGATAAGTGACGCAGACATCAACAAGCTTTAATTTAGAATTTTCTCGGGTGGAAGGAGCTGAAATAAAGCTACTTTCACCCAAATAAAACAGAGGTAAACCAAAATGCAGATGCATTTTCACAGAAAGCTTCCTATCCCAAAGGAAGTTAAAGCGGAATATCCGCTGACGGAGCAAATGGAAAAAAATAAGGCGGCTCGCGATGAGAGTATTCGTGCCGTGTTTGACGGAAGCTCCGATAAATTTATTCTTATAATCGGTCCTTGCTCGGCAGACCACAGCGAGCCCGTGCTTGAGTATATCTCAAGGCTTCGCAGAATTGAGGAAGAGGTATCGGACAAAATAATTATTATTCCGAGAATCTATACGAACAAGCCGAGAACAACGGGACAGGGATACAAGGGAATGCTCCATCAGCCCGACCCCGATGCAAAGCCCGATATGTATAAGGGCATAGTTGCTATTCGCGAGCTTCACTTAGCCGCCCTACGCGACTACGGTTTTTCGTGTGCAGACGAGATGCTTTATCCCGAAAATTACAGATATCTTTCAGACCTTCTTTCCTACGTTGCGATAGGTGCCCGCTCGGTAGAAAATCAGCAGCACAGACTTGTCTCGAGCGGAATTTCCGCTCCCGTCGGTATGAAAAATCCTACGGGCGGAGACCTTGGCGTTATGATGAACTCCATTGTGGCGGCACAGTCGAGCCATACCTTTATCTATCGTGGCTGGGAGGTCACGAGTGACGGAAATCCCTATGCTCACGCAATACTCAGAGGATATATCGACTATGCGGGCAGAAGCACCTCAAATTATCACTACGAGGACCTTTTGAGAGTCGAGGAGCTTTATGAGAAGTCAAATCTTACAAATCCCTCGGTAATAGTCGATACTAACCACAATAATTCGGGTAAAAAGTATCTCGAACAGGTACGAATTGCCAAGGACATCGTTCACAGCCGTAACGAGAACGCCGACATCAAGCGTCTTGTTAAGGGACTTATGATAGAGAGCTATCTCGAGGACGGTGCACAGGGTATAGGAGAGCATATTTTCGGCAAATCCATTACCGATCCTTGTCTTGGCTGGGAAAAGACCGAAAAGCTTATTTTCGACCTTGCAGAGAAATTATGACAAAATAAAAACCGCTACGGAGAACAAAAAATTCTTCGTGGCGGTTTTTCTTGTTTTTAGTGTTGCAAAAAGGGAATTGTTGTGATATAATTAGATGTTAATATAATTCGTTAAAAATTTAAGGAGTACATAAAATGAAACTTGGTATAGATGTTTGACAAGCATTTTTTGCCGATTTTATATATCTCCTTAAATCTCCATAAAGCCTTATACAACAAGGGTTTGCAGCTGTTTTCCTCTATCATCTCAAAAACGTGATTTATATAAAAATCTTTATAAATTTATATAAATCCACGCCAAAATGGTGTAAAAAATGGTGTAAATAAAAATGGTGTAAAAGGTAGTCAGTGTAACGAAAACAAGGCACTCGAACAATATGTTTGGGTGCCCTTTTTTAGATCTTGACGCTTAGTTAGACGAGAGAGATGCAAAAGAGTGGAAAGATTTACGGTTAAAGTGGAAGAGTAATAAAAGAGTTCTATTAGCTATTTTTGAAAATTTTTTAATTTTGGCTAATAAATTTTTTTAATTCAATAGGTTGTTGCCCAACAAATGACTTGACAAAAACGGAATGGTAGGGTATAATATTAACAGAGGTGATGAAGTTGAGCATGCTTGCAGACGTTTTGTCAAAAGAGGAAAACAGAATAATAAACATGATTGCTGAATACCAAGGGGAACTAAAAACACTTCCTAAAGGAAGCATAAGAGCCAAGAAGAACAGGGAACGTGTTTATTACTACCTTTCTTTTAGGGAGGGCAAAAGAGTTGCCACCAAATATATTGGTAAGGACGAGAAAACAATAGCTCCTATACGTGAAAAGCTTGAGCGTAGAAAGCAAGTTGAAGAAATACTCAAAATGCTCAGCGGAGAGTACGAGCAAATTAAAAAGATGGAGGCGGTATTATGATTTTATATCACGGAAGCAATATGACCGTTAATGAGCCCAAGCTCATTGAACAGAATAGATATCTTGATTTTGGTTACGGTTTTTATACCACCACTAACAGAGATCAGGCGGAAAACTTTGCACAGAAGGTTGTGGTTCGCAGAGGCGGCAAGGCGATTGTGAATGTTTACGAGATAGATGAAGATGCCGCTGCAAGCTTGAATATTAAAAGATTCAACGCCCCTGATGAAGACTGGCTTGACTTTGTTTCTGCACATAGAAACGGAGATTATGTCGGAGAATCGTACGACCTCATTATAGGCGCTGTCGCTAATGATGACGTATACAGAACACTTCAAGTGTACTCAACAGGCTTGTTAACTAAAGAACAGGCGATAGAGGCGTTAAAGATAAAAAAGCTGTTCAATCAGTATGTGTTTGCAACGAATGAGGCATTGGCGTATCTCAAGTTCGTTGAAGCGAAAGAGGTGTGATTATGGATGCACAATTCAGTTCAATTTTAAGTATTGCGGTAATCCCCGCAACGGTTGACTTAATAGCCGAGGGGGAAGGTCTTGACGATATTTCCGCAATGAACGAGTTTTACAACTCGAGGGTTTATGAGCTTCTTTCAAAGGAAGAAACAAAAATGTGGCATTATAGCCCCAAGACCGTCTATATGATGTGGAAACACGAAAAAAAGACGGGTGAGATTATTTTTCCGGAGGACTAAATTATGAGTAGAGAATTACCGTTTCTGGTGCTTTGTGTAGAGGAATACAAGAACCACAAGGGAATGTCCGGTAAAGAGGTTATGGAGCTCTTTAACAAATACTCGGTGTGTGAGTATATCAAGGCGTTTTATGAGGTGCTTCACACAACGGGAACAAAGTATATTGTCAATGATATAGATCTCTATATTAAGTCGCGTCAGATGGCGTAATTTTATTAACCTAAAATATTAAAGAAGAATAACAGAAAGCGAGAGGGACGGATTCCGTCCCTCTATTGCTATTTATTCAACAAAAAACACCTTGCGTATGATTTGCTCCTCGTCGATGATACTTACATAGGGATATCGACTATCGAGGCTATCGGCGCGGTTATCACCGAGGACAAAGTAACGTCCCTCTCCGAGCGAGAAGGGAATGACTACAAGCCCTGCGTAGTCGGTCTGGCGGTCGTCAAAAATTGTTTCGTTGACATATACACGTCCGTCGTGTATATGCACCCAATCGTTTGGAATGCCGATTACACGCTTAATTATCTTGGTGCCGTCATCAAGCTTTATAATAACGATGTTGCCGTGCCATATTTCTTTCGTTATCTCTCTCATTCTTACCTCCTTATCTGAAAATTGAGAGAAAAATACCGCCACATAACAAAACAAAAAAAGTGGCGGTATCTCTCCCCCTGCCGAGCAGGGGATATATTTAACAAAACAAAAAAGGAATCAAGAATCGGCATTCCGCCTCATCTGCTATAATTATACCACATCTCGGAGTATAAGTCAAACTTCCAAGAGGGATAAAGGCTTTTATATAAGCTTTTTTGAAAAATATTGTAAATAAATTGTAAACTCGTATTTTTGTGAGTTTTTTATCAACTACAATACATTTTATATTTTGTTTTGAGGTGTAAAATGAAGCTTTTATAAAATCTATTGGAAAATGCGATTTTTAGTCTTTATTTGTGAAGCTTGTTTTGGCGAAAATACAATAAGTTTAGTGATTAATCTATTGACAGCGACATTTTTATATGTTAAAATACAAAAAAAGAATCAAGAATCGGCATTCCGCCTCGTCTGATATAATTATACCGCAAATCGGGGTATAAGTCAAATTTTTGAGAGGGATAAGGGCTTTTATATAAGCTTTTTTGAAAAACATTGTAAATAAAGTGTAAGCTCGTATTTGGAGCTTGCTTTGTTTTGTTTTTTCTTTGAGTCTTATATTTAGTGCGTCTTAAGGGTATTTTTCTATTTTGAAAAACACCAATTTGTGCCTTTTGAAGCCAATAATTTGGTGGATTTTGTTTTGAAAAGTAAACTATTAGTTTTGATTTGCAAGTATACTTTTAAAAAGGGTTTTGATATAATCAAATTGAGAATAGGTGTAGTATAACTTGCTGTGGGCGATCGGCAAGTGTTTAAAATGTAGTGATTGATACATTTTATCTTGTAAACATTGTTGTCAGAAATAATGGGAATCGGTAAATTCCCCACAAAATATAAACAAAACAAGGAGACAAAGTATGAAAAAGGTTTTAAGACTTATTTCACTGCTTGTGGCTACAATAATGGTCTTGAGCACAATACTTGGAGCTGTGCCTGCCTTTGCTGTTGAGGAGAGTCGTACGGGGTTGACGTTTGCCTCAACGGATCTGTATGCTCCCGAGAAGCATATGGAAGAGGCACCTAACACCTTTGAGGCTTGGATAAACATACCCGAGGGTGATGCTACTCGTTCTATGATCCTTTCGAACAGATGGACGGGTTCACGCATGTATTCCTTTGACGTTAACAAAGGAATACCCCGTATCTCTGTTACCGAGGGTGAGGAGGAGGATCAAACCTGGTCATTCTCCGAGGTCAAGGTCAACACCGGTGAGTGGGTTCATTTGGCTATCGTTAAAGATCCCGCCGCCAAAACGGTAAGCTGTTACGTAAACGGTGAGCTTAAGCAGACACTTACTATTAACGGAGAAATATGGGATGAGGACGTTGTTCCCGGCGCTCCCTTGTGTCTTGGTGGTGAGTGGTATGTTGATACCGCGAACTATTTTAAGGGTACGATCGGATCGGTTGCTGTTTTCTCAACTTCAAGAACAGCGGCTGAAATTGCGGCCGATATGACCTCTGTTGACGGTGCGGCAGGTCTTATGACCTACTACGACCTTTCCGGCTTACAACCCGGAGATGATATTCCCGACCGCAGCTACAACGGATTTGATATTAAGTATAGAGAGAACTATACTTGGATAGACGCTACTGATAAAGAGCCTGTATCCGACTATGCATATGCTATTGCAGTGCTTGGTGACACTCAGGGGCTTAACATAAAGTTCCCTGATGAGTTTGACGACCTCTTTACCTGGATCGCAGACAATGCCGATGAAAAGAAGATAGAATACGTTATCGGTCTTGGCGATATGGTAGATACCATTGCAGGTGACGAGGGTGAGTGGCAGCGTGCTTATGACGGCTATCATTCTCTTGACGGTAAAGTTGACTATTCAATTATCAGAGGTAACCACGATAAGGCTACCTTCTATAACGAAAAATTCCCGTGGTCGGATTTTGAGAATACCCATACAGGAAGCTATGACGGAACTATGCTCAACACATACCGTCTTACAACTATTGGTGAGGTAAAATACCTTATCCTCAACCTTGACTTCGGTCCGAGTGATGCTGTCCTTGAGTGGGCAGGGAATATATGCGATATGTATCCCGATTATAACGTTATCGTAAATACACACGCATATTTGTATATCAATGACAGACCCATAGCAGCCGATGACCACTGTCCTCCCGTAGGAAACGGTGGTTCTAATAACGGTGATGCTATCTGGGAAAAGTTTATTTCACAGCACAATAACATTTCGCTCGTTCTTTGCGGACACGAAACGGGAACGAGAATTGCTATGTACAAGGACAAGGGAGTTAACGGAAATACAGTTACCTCTGTGCTTGTAAATATGTCTAATACCGAGGAAGCGTCCGAAACAGCTCTCGGTATGGTTGCCCTCCTTTATTTCTCTGAGGATGGACGCAACGTTGAAGTTGAATACTATTCTACCTTGAACGATCAGTATTTCAGAAGCATAAACCAGTTCTCGTTTGACCTCCAGGTAGTTGAGGACGAAAGAGAGTGCGAGGAGTGCGACTTTACATCTCACGTAGTTGATGATGATTATAAGGTGGAGTGGGCAACAAACGCTTACTATCACACCTGTACAAAGTGCGGTGCTGTAAGCGACGTAGCATTTACCGTTGATGCGGAAAATAACGTAGAGTATGTCGTAAAGAATCCCACAGCAAAAGCAGAGCTTGTGGCTCCTACCTGTGGAAATGGCGGTGTTTATGTTTGCAGCTGCCGTTGCGGCAAGGTAGATACCGATATTACAAATGTCTTCACAAGTGCGGCTATTCGCTTGCCCGAGGGTGAGGATCAGCTTTACTTCGGTCAGGATACCTATTACTCGGATGCTAAGGTTAGTGACACAGATATTGGCATGGATAACGGTGTTAACAAGGACAGATGGAAGATTCTTGAAAGCACGTTTGATTGCGTAACATCCGAAGTTATTAAGCCTACAATCACAAGCGGTGCGTTTAGTGGCAAGTCACAAGACGGTAGCATTACAACTATAACAAATTCCGAATATGCACCGGTTACACCTGATTATAGATATTATGCAGCAAAGTCTGATAACAAGGTATATCTTGCTTTTGATATGCTCTATAATCCGGGAACAACAACCGTTGGAGTAACAAATGTAATGACAAGCAACTATTACGAGTATTATCGAATAGGATTTAATCCTGACGATCCTACTCAGCAGTTGGTTATAGCTATCAAAGGACATGGAATTCCTACCAGTGGTCAAGAGGCGATCGTTGCTATAGCTGACGCAAGCAAATATACCGTGCTTGAAAATAATATTTTAAACAAAGACGCAAAGTACTATGAGTACGTTGTAACGACAACCAGTACAAGCTCCGAGAGCCGTGTAAGAAAGTTTGCATTTACAATTGATACGATTATAGCCCTTTGGGAAGAGCAGTTTGGAGTAACGCTTACAGAGGAAGACTTCAACTCTGTATACGTAGTGATTTCCAACAAATACGGTTCTTCTGCAAAGATTGACGGTGAATTCAAGGAATGGTATGCAACATACGGAACAGTAATTGATGCAGATACTGCGGCGGCACTTGGTACAACAAATCTTCTTCCTGATACTATCGTATTCGGAAGCGAGCCTCCCGTAACAAACACCTGCACATACACAGCTCACAATACAAATGAGCTTTATTATGCAGGAACGGATGCAGATGGCAATAAGATTTACTATCACAGCTGTCCCTTCTGCGGAGATGCTATGAATGCAAAGACCTTCAAGGTGGCTGACGGCAAGGTCGTTTATGACCAAAAAATCGTGTCGGCTGCAGCAGCAGTTACTCCTGCAACCTGCGTTTCGGGCGGTACGTACGTATATAGCTGTGTTTGCGGTATGCCTGATGAAAAGACAGGACCTACCTTTAGCAGCGATCCTCTCGTATATGATGAACTTCCCGAGCAGACCTATTTCGGTCAGGATACATATTACGTTTCTGCAGACTTGATAAGCAACGGCGCCATCAATATGAACAGTAGCACCAGCGACAACGGTGGTTCAAGATGGACACCTCTTGAGTCTGTATGGACTCGTGTAAATTCCTCTCCTCTTGAGGCGGTGTATACAAACAAGGCTTTCTCAGGCGCTACATATAATGATAATGTGACTATAGTTGAGCCTAATGAGTATGCTTCGATAACACCTAAATATGATTACTACGTTGCAAGATCAAGCGACACTATGTACCTCGCATTTGATATGCTTTATACAACTCTTTCGGATGCAGATGCTATTAACGGTGTCAAGGGTGTTTATAAGAGCTCAGGTCCTCTTGAGTATATAAGACTTGGATTTAATCCCGACAGACCCGATCAGCAAATGATCATAGTATTCCAGAGTAACGGTCTTTCAAGCTCTCATACCTCATACGTTTACTTTGCTGATGCTACTACATGCACCTCGGCGCTTTTTGAAGGTACTCCCTCGACTGCATATGATGCGGGATTCTTCAAGTACGTTACAGCGAGTGATGAAACTGCAAGCAATGCAAACAAGCGTATCAGAAAGATCTCGCTTGAAAATGATCGTATAAAAGCGTTGTGGCTTGAGCATTTCGGTGAAGTTCTTACAGATGCAGATCTTAATTCTGTTTACGTTTCGATTTCTAATCAAGTAAGAACAAATGAAACTCCTACAGGAGCATCAGGTAAGGTTACTTGGTACGCAAACTACGGTACTGTAATTGATGCAGATACTGCGGCGGCACTTGGTACAACAAATCTTCTTCCCGATACTATCGTATTCGGTACAGAGGCTCCCGCAAGTGAGGGATGCGTTTATACCGCACACGACACAGATGATATTTATTATGCAGGCAAGGATGCACAGGGTAACGACCTTTACTATCACAGCTGTATCTACTGCGGTGATGCTAAGAATTCTAAGACGTTCTCTGTAGCAACATGGACTCCTGCAACTTGTACCGATCCTAAGACTTGCTCCGTATGTGGAATAACAGAGGGAGAGGCGCTTGATCACGACTGGGATGAGGGCGAGGTAACAACAGTTGCTTCTTGTACAGTTCCCGGCGTAAAGACATATACCTGTAAGAACGATGCAACTCATTCATATACCGAGGATCTTGGAATTGATGCTGATGCTCACGATTATGACGAGGGTGTTGTAACAACCGATCCTACATGTATGACAGCGGGTGAAAAGACCTATACGTGTTCACTTAACAGCGACCATAAGAAGTATGAGCCCGTAGATATTGATGCTAATGCTCACAACTTCAACACTGAAGTCCTCGTTAAGGATGCAACCGGACACTGGTATGCATGTTCTAATGCAGGATGCCAGGTTAAGTGTGAGTTTGGCGGACACATCTCAAGTGGCGCGGCTACGGAGGATGCGGCTGAAGTTTGTACAGTATGTGAATATGAGATAGCTCCTAAGCTTCAGCATACACATAACTTCACAGTTCTCGACAAGGACGAGAACAACCACTGGTTCAAGTGTGCTTGCGGAACAATTGACGAGGCAACTCGTGAGGCTCACTCGGGAACTGACGATAATGACTGCACAACCGAAACACTTTGTACCGTATGTGAATACGTTACAACTCCTGCAACCACACACTCCTTCACAGGTGAGTGGGTCAAGGATGCAGAAGGTCACGCACGCAAGTGTGTAAACGAGGGCTGTACAGCTATCGGTAACGATGCAACTGTCGGCAAGACTGCACACGTTCCCGGAACAGCAGACGAGGATTGCACAACCGAAACACTTTGTACCGTATGTGAATACGTTACAACTCCTGCAACCACACACTCCTTCACAGGTGAGTGGGTTAAGGATGCAGAAGGTCACGCACGCAAGTGTGTAAACGAGGGCTGTACAGCTATCGGTAACGATGCAACTGTCGGCAAGACTGCACACGTTCCCGGAACAGCAGACGAGGATTGCACAAC